>JABFRX010000286.1 GCA_013140995.1 Alphaproteobacteria bacterium
GATTCATGCCGTGTTTGACGTAGTTGTATGGGGTCAGGTTCACGGCCTTGATCAGCCGCCGTGCGATTTCGGTGCCGACGGTTCCGTCTTCGCGCGGCACCATGTCGAAGTCGAGCACGTTGATGCAGGCGAGGTCTTGCTCGAACGCTTGCACGGCGGAGAGGCCGTTGCCTGTCATCCAGCTGAGTAGCAAGCGGTTCACACCTTCATGCGCGACGACGAGCGCGGTGTGCCAGCCGGGCTCAGCCAGCAGACGTTCGAGTGCCGAGACGTTGCGGGCTTGCACATCGCCAAACGCATCGCCGCCCATCATGCGTGCGCCGGGCACCGCCGCCTGATCGAACTCGAACGTCATGCGTGCTGCGAGTTCTTCGCGGGTCTTCGCGCGGAAGAGACCGCCACCTTTGATCTCGACCAAGCCGCGGTCGACTTCGAGCGTCAGGTGCGCGGTATCCGCATTTGCCGTCAGCACTAACTCCGCCGTCTGCTGCGTGCGCGGCAGGCCGGAACAGAGTGCGCGATCGAAGCGCACATGGCTGAGCGCAATTCCGCTCGCTCGCGCCTGCTCGCGGCCGAGCGGCGTGAGCGGCACGGAGTCCGTGTGCCCGGTCTCGCGCACCTCAGGCCCGAAATAGTCGACGTGGCCGTGGCGCATCAAATAGATGCGCCGGCGGCCCGTCGTGCCCGGCAATGCCGTCATCAGATCGCGCCCGAGACTTTCAACGCGGCGACGTCGCCGGCACTGAACCCGAATGCGCTCAAGATCTGATCGTTGTGCTGCCCGCTCGCCGGCGGTGGGCCCTGCACTTCCACCTTTGTGCGGCTGAACTTCGGCGCGGGGCCTGGCTGCACGACGCCGTCGATTTCGACGAACGAGCCGCGGGCTTTGTTGTGCGGGTGGTTCGGCGCTTCGGCGAGCGAAAGCACCGGCGCGTAGCAGACGTCCGTGCCTTCCATCAGCTTGTCCCATTGCTCACGCGTTTTCGTTTTCATCACGCGCGCGACCTTCTCCTTGAGGCTTGGCCACTTCGCGCGGTCCATCTGGGACTGGAATTCGGGATCGGTGAGCGACGCCTTCTCCAGCAGCAACGCATAGAATTGCGGTTCGATCGACCCGATCGACACCCACTTCCCGTCCGACGTTTCATACGTGTCGTAGAAGTGCGCCCCGCCGTCGAGTAAGTTCACGCCCTTTTCGTCCTGCCACATGCCCATCGCCTTGAAGCCGTAGAACATCGACATCAGCGACGCCGCGCCTTCCGTCATCGCGCAGTCGACGACTTGGCCCCTGCCGGAGCCGCGCGCTTCGAACAACGCGCACGCCATGCCGAACGCGAGATACAGCGCGCCGCCGCCGAAATCGCCAACCAGGTTGAGCGGCGGCACCGGCGTTTCACCTTTGCGTCCGATACCGTGCAGTGCGCCGGTGAGCGCGATGTAGTTGATGTCGTGCCCGGCGGCTTGAGACAGAGGGCCGGTTTGTCCCCATCCGGTCATGCGGCCGTAAACCAATTTCGGGTTCCGTGCGAGCGCGGCATCGGGACCCAAGCCCAGCTTCTCCATAACCCCAGGTCGAAACCCTTCGAGCAATGCGTCCGATTGGGCGATCAACTTCAGCGCGACTTCCACAGCTTCGGGCTTCTTCAAATCCAGCGCCAAAGAGCGCCGTCCGCGGCTTGTTACGTCGAATTTGTTGGCACCGCGCCCGCCCTTGCGGTCGATGCGTACAACTTCTGCGCCCATGTCGCTCAAGAGCATGGTGCAAAACGGGCCGGGGCCGATACCTGCGAACTCGACGAGCTTCACACCTTTGAGCGGACCCATGACATTGCCTCCGTTATTCAATAATTGTTGTGTAACGACGGGTTTAGTTCATCGCGAACGCGCCCGCAAATCGAGTACTGGAGTGATGGGGATGACGTTACGCACTGTTGCAGCAGCCGCGGCTTGCATAGGCTCGCTGTTGTTGGCGGGTCTCGCCGGCGCCGACGGATTGCCCGACGACGAAGACTTCAACCCCGTACCGTCGGAGCCCGGCGTACCGGCGCCCGGTGTCGTGCAACCACCACCGATCAAAGACACGAAGCCGGCACCTGCTGTTGTGCCGAAGCCTGCACCGGCGCCTGTTGTTGTTCCAACACCCGCACCCGTTCCACCGGCGACGCCGGCGCCTACGCCACCTGCGACAACGCCTCCGGCTACACCGGCGACGACACCGCCGCCTGCAGCATCGACGACACCACCACCCACGCCTGCGCCGTCATCCGCCGCGTCGCTTTCGCGCCTGCATGCCGTCATCTCGATCGACGTGCAGTTGATGGAACGCCAACCGCCGCTGGCGGAGGTCACCGTCAAAGGCGTCGCACCAACTGGCGGGTGGACGAACGTCACGCTTCGTCCGCTTGAAACGAAAGGCGGCGTGCTTGAGCTGGAACTCGTCGGCACACCGCCGGCTGGACCGGCGACGCAGGCGCTGACAAACGTTGCCGCGGCCGTTCAAATCAATCCGCTGCCCGCCGAGGTCAAGATGATCCGCATCGTCAGCCAGACGAACAAGGCGCTGAAGGTAATCCGCTAGCCGAGTAACTGCCCATCATCGATGGTGAACAGCGAGCCGGTGATGAAGGAGGCGTGGCGCGAGCAGAGCAACAATAGCGTCGCGTCGAGGTCTTCTTCCTTCCCGATCCGCTTGCGCGGGAAGGTCGCGATCTGCTTCTGCCCGCCGTCCGTCTTGAACCATTGATCGTTGATTTCGGTTTCGATGAAGCCGGGACAGATCGCGTTCACCGCGATGTGATGTTTCGCCCACTCCCGCGCGAGGCCCTTTGTCATCATCGCGACTGACGCTTTCGACATGCTGTAGGCGACGAGGCCAGGCAGCGCCTTGAATGCGCCTATCGAAGCAATGTTAACAACCCGGCCCTGAGTCTTCTGCTCCAACATGCGTGCGCCAACCGCTTGCGCGACGAAGAACGCGCCCTTCACGTTCGTGTTCATGAGCGTGTTGTAATCTTCCTCGTTCAAGGTCACCGCACTGGACTGCACGTTCAAACCGGCGTTGTTAACGAGAATTGAGATCGGCCCCGCCGCCTTCTCAGCCGCAGAAACACAGGCGCGAATACCTGCGACATCCGTGACATCGAGCGCGAGCGCGGTCGCGCGGCCACCCTTCGCAGCGATCCTGTCCCTTAACGCGTGCAACCGTTCGACGCGCCGTCCGGTGATCACCACGTGTGCGCCTGCGTCGCTCAAGATTTCTGCGAAGCGCGCGCCGAAGCCACTGGTTGCGCCGGTGATGAACGCGGTTTGTTCCTTAAGATCGAACGTCACTTGCATGTGTCTTCGAACTTCTCAAAAAGGTTGCGGACAATTATCCTTAAACGACATGGCTCATCTTCCATAGCGACGAAAACTGCTTTTCTGTTGCGCCTTTCCATGCGTATCTTTCCGCCTATGCAAATCGACGTCATCTCCGACACGGTCTGTCCGTGGTGTTACATCGGCAAGCGCCGCCTGGAGCGCGCGCTTCGTCTGCGGCCCCAGATCGAATTCGACGTGCGCTGGCGCCCGTTTCAACTCGATCCGCACACGCCCGTCGAAGGCGTGGACCGCAAAGCCTATATGGAGCGCAAGTTCGGCTCGTCGGAGAAGATCAAGCCGATCCACAACGCGCTTCTGAAAGCGGGTGAGGACGAAGGTATCGCGTTTGCGTTTGAAAAAATTACGCGTACGCCGAACACGATGAATTCGCACCGCGTTATCCGCTGGGCGCATTCGTTGGGGTTGCAAGATCAACTCGTCGAACGCCTGTTCCGCGCTTACTTCATCGAAGGCGCTGACATCGGTCAAATCAAAGTGCTGGCCGCCATCGCGGATGAAGTGGGCCTCGACGGCGAACTCGTCGAAGAACTGCTGAACTCCGACGCCGATCGTGAATCGGTTGAGCGCGAGGACACCATGGCCCGCAAGATCGGCATCAACGGCGTGCCCACGTTCCTGGTCGGCGGCAAGACGCTGGTCAATGGCGCGCAGGACGCGGAGCATCTGGTCCGCATCATCGACCGCGTAGCCTCCGAAGGCGAAAACGCGGTGGCGACGGGTTAGAGCGCGTTCGCCCGTCGTAGGTTCGTTTCGAGTCAGCCTCACACCAAGCCACGAAGACAAAGGCTGCACGAAGTGGCCTCTCCGCGCGCGGCAGAGCGCATTCATGCTTCAGCGGGCGCTTCGCGCCGAGGGGGCCCACTTCGTGAAAACTTCGTACCTTCGTGGCGTGGTGTGAGGCTGACTCGAAGCTAGAGCCCCGCCCAGCGGGCTGTCCAGTAGGTGGCGCCGGCTGCGGCGTAGGCCATCACGAATAGATACGCGAACATGAATGCGGTCCAGCGCCATGAGTTCATTTCGCGGCGCGCCACCGCGAGTGTCGCCATGCACTGTGGCGCGAAGACGTACCAGGCGAGGAAGGCCAGCGCCGTCGGCAACGACCACGCGGTTTGCAGCGCTTGTGCGAGGCCCGCACCCTCGCCGTCGCCCTGCACCGCGTAAACTGTACCCAGCGCGCCGACCGCAACTTCCCGCGCGGCGAAGCCCGGGACCAGGGCGATTGCGATCTCCAAGTTGAATCCGATCGGCGCGAGCAGCGGCTCGAGCCAACTGCCCAACATGCCGGCGTAGCTTTCGCGTATCGTCGTGGCGGAACTCGGATAGCTCGACAGGAACCAGAGGATCACCGAGATCACGAAGATGTACATGCCCGCGCGCTTCAAGAACGCCCAACCGCGCATCCAAAGATTGATGAAGAAGTCGCGCGCGTCGGGCAGCTTGTAGGTCGGCATTTCCATAAGGAGCGGCTGCGGCCGCCCTTGGGTCAGCGTACGCTTCAAGAGGAACGCGACGACCACCGCGCTGACCACGCCCGAGATGTAGAGCGCGAACATCACAAGCCCCTGCAGATTGAACCAGCCGACCGCGGTCGGCGGGATGAACGCCGCGATGATGAGCGTGTAGACCGGCAGCCGCGCCGAACACGTCATCAACGGTGCCACCAAAATCGTCGTCAGCCGGTCATTCTCGTTCTCAATCGTGCGCGCCGACATCATGCCCGGGATCGCGCAGGCAAAGCTCGATAGCAACGGAATGAACGCGCGCCCGTTCAACCCGACGCGCAGCATCAACTCGTCCATCAAGAACGCCGCGCGCGCCATATAGCCCGAGGCTTCCAACGCCAAAATGAACGCGAACAAGATCAGAATCTGCGGCAGGAACACGATCACGCTCCCGACACCCGCAATGATGCCGTTGACGATCAGGCTTTTCAGCCAACCCTCGCCAAGCGTCCCGCCGATCCATGCGCCCAACGCGGCGAAGCCGTCCTCGATCAACGTCATCGGCAGCTCGGCCCAGGTGAACACGGCCTGGAACACGAGGAACAGCAACCCGAACAGAATAAACAACCCGGCGACCGGATTGAGCACGATGCGGTCGATGGCGCGCGTGATTTGGTTCATCGCGGGTTCGGCGAGGATCGCCTCGCGCGCAATGTCCCGCGCCTCGCGCTGCACCGTGCGCAGATCGGCAACATGTCCCTCCGTCGTGGCAGCAGGCGCCGTCGCGACCAGATCGTCGAGCCGCGCGAGCAACGGCGCGCGGCCGGCTTTGCGTGTCGCGGTGGTGGTCACCACCGGAAAGCCAAGCCGCTGTTCCAACTTCGCGACATCGATCTTCACGCCGTCGCGTTCGGCCAGATCGATCATGTTCAGCGCGAGCAGCATCGGCCGGCCGAGCGACTTCAGCTGCAGCGCCAAATGCAAATGCGTGCGCAAGTCCGCCGCATCGACAAGCACGAGCAGCGCGTCAGGCGGCGGCTCTTGTGCCCCCTGCCCGCTTATTACGCCCACCGCAATCCGCTCATCCAGCGAGCGCGCCGACAAGCCGTAGATGCCGGGCAGATCGATCAACTCCACCGTACGTCCGCCCGGCGTCGCGAACGTGCCGCTCCGCCGCTCGACGGTGACGCCCGCATAGTTCGCGACCTTCGCGCGGCCCCCAGTGAGCCCGTTGAACAGCGTCGACTTGCCCGAATTCGGGGCGCCGACAAGCGCGAGACGAAAGGCACTCATACCGGCTCGACCTCGACCAGCGCCGCTTCTGGCGCGCGCAACGCGATGATCGTGCGGTTGAGCCGCACCGCCAACGTCCGTCCCCCGAACGGGCCGCGGGTCAACATCTCAACCTCGTCCCCCTCGGAGAAGCCAACTTCGCGGAGTTTGGCCTCGAGTTCGGTGGAGGCAGGATCGACGCCGCGCACGCGCGCGACGCGGCCAGGGAGTAGTTCGTGGAGTTTCATGCGGGGTAGCTTATTGCGAATTATTCGCAATAACAAGTTCGGGTCCGGGTGGCTTGGCGTTAACACCCAAAGCGTTACATCTTGCCCTGAAGCCTGAACCTTTCTTGACTGACAATTTTTGGGGCACAGCAACGTCATGAGTGGTTACGACCAAACCCGCGACATGCCATACGGTCCGGCCGGCGAGCGCGCGCGCATATGGCACCCGATCGTCATCATCATCGGCGGCTTCCTCGCCTTCTTTGTTTGGGCCCTCGTCCCCAGCGTGGTGTTGGCGTCGATGGACGCCGCCGCCGGCAAGACCGACCTGATGGCGCCCGACGCGCTGTTGGTCCAATACGGTTTGGCGGCGCTTGGCATTTCGTTCGCGCTGATCTTGCTGCACTTTCTGTTCTGGACCCGCGTCGTGGAACGGCGCCCGCTCACGTCTATCGGCATGTTGCGCGGCGGACGGCCGGGCCAGTATGTGAACGGTCTCGCCTACGGTGCGTTGTTTGCACTGATCGTGACGCTTGCCGCCATCGTGGCGTCGATGCATTTCGGTTTCGCGATGCCTGCGATGTTCGTGGGCACGGAGAACGTCTTGCGGCCCGATGTGTTGCTCTTCGTCGCCATGATTGTTCCCGTGGTTTTCATCCAGGGCGGGACGGAGGAAGTGGTCTTCCGCGGCTGGATGCTCTCAGCACTCAGCGCGCGCACGTCGATTACGCTCGCCGTGCTGGTGAGCTCGGCCGCGTTCGGGATTTTCCATTTCGACCGCTTCCTGCTGGACGTGCGTTTCGCCGCGATCTTCATCTCGACCACAATCGTGCTCGGCACCTTCCTTGGCGTTTGGGCGGTGCAGGCCGGTTCGATAGCGGGGCCGGCGGGCTTCCACGGCGCCTATAACGCGTTGCTGTTCGTGATGGGCTATCTGGATGGCGTTGCCAAAGCCAAGCCCGGTGCCACCACCGCGCAAATCTGGGCCGACATGATGAGCCTCGAGGCCATGCAACAAATCGCCCGCAACACCGACTACATCGCCGCCATGCAGACGGCGGTGATCGTGGGCTCGCTGATCGGCATTGTGGTGTTGCTGATGCGAGGGGACAGGCGGGAGTTTGCGGAAGCGTGAGGATGTCGGCACACGCGGCGGTTGGGGGACATGATAACCCGTCGCCGGACTTCCGGAGCTGCGCGCGTCAGCATGGTGGCGCTAAAGGCAAGGGATACCTAAGGCGTCCCCGTATTATTGCCGTTGACGCTGAACTATCGGATTCCCAGGCCCATTGGAACCAGGAAATTGCCAACCCATATGCGTTACACTGTTGATGACGGTGCAAGTCAGATCGAGGGCGTGCAGCCGAACTTGGTGCAAATAGCCGAAATCGACTTTGGTGTCGAAAATCCTATTCTGCTTGTCGACGAAGAACGGCACGGACCGACCCTGTGTATCGGGCGCGCGCCACGAACCATGGCAAATGACGTTTCGAATGGCCGCTGCCTTCCGAAGGTCCTCTAAAAGTACGTCAAGGTTCGTTATCGTCGAAGCTTTGTTGTCGCGAACCGCTTTGCCGTAAGCATCGATCAAACCCCCCAGGGGATCACTGAGCGCCCGTTGTAGCGTCGGCAACCACTTCTCGAACTCAGCGTCTATCTGGTTCTCAGGAAATTCGCGTGTCGCCGTGAAAGAGAAAATTGCTTTGCCGAGAGTCTCCTCGAGAAATCCGAAAGTAGCGACTACACGACCCAAAGCCTCCCAAAACTCGTTACTGTGCAAGTGAGTAGGAAAATTCTTCGGTAGGCTCTGGACATTGGTTACGTACCGCTTCGGCTTCTCCACGCTCGTCAATTTTTCCTCCCTAGGGCAAAGGTATGATACCAGGCGGGGGCATACGACAAACTCTAAGGTTGCTCGCACGTTGTGCCTCACACTACTCCGCCGCGTCGAGCGCACGTACGCGCGCTTCAATCGATCTTCCCACGTCACGCTTTGCCTTACGAAGCTCGAACTCGGCTTGGAGGTTCAGCCAAAACTGCGGTGTATTTCCAAAGTACTTCGCCAGCCGGAGAGCGACATTGGCGGTAATAGCGCTTTTGCCATGCACGATGTCGTGTACGCGCGCCGGACTTAGGTCGAGATCGCGCGCGAGACGATTCTGACTGAGCGCATGGGGTTTCATGAACTCTTCGAACAGGATTTCGCCCGGCGGGATCAATTCCAGAACGGCCTTGGTCTTGCTCATTGCATCCTCAATGGTAGTCGACGATTTCGACGTCTTCCGCTGCACCGTCGCGCCATACAAAACAAACGCGCCACTGATCGTTGATCCTGATCGAGTGTTGCCCCTTACGCTCGCCCTTCAACTCCTTGAGCCGGTTTCCCGGCGGTGTTCTGAGATCGTCGAGCTTCGTTGCCGCACTCAAGGTCAGGAGTTTGCGCCGCGCTTGCCGCTCAATGCCTCGATATCGCGGTACGTCCTCGTCATCGAACAGGCGCTGTGTGGCCGCATCCCGGAACGATCGAATCATGCCGAAGGGTATTCCAGTATAGGTAATACTGCAAGATGAATGGCGCGTTACGAACGTCGTTTGGCCGTGACTGGAAATACGCCCTTCGTCGTAAACTTCTGACCTGGCGATCGCTTGAGTGCGGCGCCTGCGGGTTGGGTGGCGGGGATCAGGTGGTGTTTGCCGGCGCCGATGAGGTCGGCGCGGCCCATTGCTTTCAGGGCATCGCGCAGCACCGGCCAGTTTTCTGGGTCGTGGTAGCGGAGGAAGGCTTTGTGCAGGCGGCGCTGGCGCAGGCCTGTCACGCTGGCCACGCGCTCCGATGCGCCGCGTCTTACGCCGCGTAGCGTGTTGACTCCCGTGTGGTACATCGCGGTCGCGCTTGCCATCGGCGACGGCAGGAACGTTTGCACCTGGTCGGCCTTGAAGCCGTTTTTCTTGAGCCACACGGCGAGCTGCAGCATGTCTTCGTCGGTCGTGCCCGGGTGGGCGGCGATGAAATAGGGGATGAGGTAGTACTTCTTGCCCGCTTTTTTAGCGGCCGCGTCGAACATCGTTTTGAAGCGGTCGTAGCTGCCGATGCCGGGCTTCATCATTTTGGCGAGCGGGCCGTCTTCGGTGTGCTCGGGCGCGATCTTGAGCAAGCCGCCGACGTGATGGGTGACCAGTTCCTCGACGTATTCGGGGCTTTCGACGGCGAGGTCGTAGCGCACGCCGGAGGCGACCAGTACCTTCTTCACGCCGGGCAGCGCGCGGGCTTTGCGATAGAGGCCGATCAGCGCGTCGTGGCTCGTGTTCAAATTCGGGCAGATGCCGGGATAGACGCAGGACGGGCGCCGGCACGCGCTTTCGATCGCGGGGTCCTTGCACGCCATCCGGTACATGTTCGCGGTCGGGCCGCCGATATCGGAGATGACGCCGGTAAAGCCCTTCGTCTTGTCGCGGATGTTGCCGATCTCTTTGAGGACGGAGGTTTCCGAGCGACTCTGGATGATCCGCCCCTCATGCTCCGTGATCGAGCAGAACGTGCAGCCGCCGAAACAGCCGCGCATGATCGTGACGGAGAAACGGATCATCTCCCACGCGGGGATCTTCGCCTCGCCATAGGACGGATGGGGACCACGCGCGTACGGGAGATCGTAGACGCTATCCATCTCCGACATGGTGAGCGGGATCGGCGGCGGTGTCAGCCAGAGCTCGCGATCGGCGTGCCGCTGCACCAGAGCGCGGGCGTTGCCCGGATTGCTTTCACGGTGCAGAACGCGGGAGGCACGCGCGTAGGCTTCTTTGTCCTCGATCACCTGCTCGCAGGACGGCAGGCGCACGACCGTGTCCGGGGTGCCGATCCGCGCGCCTTCGTCGGCGCTTTCGATGTCGTCCGCATGCGCCTCGGTCCAACCGTCGGGCACGCGCGATTTGAATAGCGCCACGCCGCGCACGTCGTCGAGCTCCGACGGCTTCGCACCGGCCGCCATGCGGCGCGCCACTTCGACGATCGCGCGCTCCGCGTTGCCGTAGAGAAGGATGTCGGCCTTGGCGTCTGCGAGGATCGAGCGGCGCACCTTGTCCGACCAATAGTCGTAGTGCGCAATGCGCCGGAGCGACGCCTCAATCCCGCCGAGAACGATCGGCACGTCCTTGAACGCTTCGCGGCAGCGTTGTGCGTAGACGACGGAGCAACGATCCGGCCGCTTGCCGCCCTCCCCGCCCGGCGAATAATTGTCGTTGTGGCGCAGACGGCGATCCGACGTGTAGCGGTTCACCATCGAATCCATGTTGCCGCCCGTGACGCCGAAGAACAGCCGCGGCTTGCCCAGCGCCTTGAACGGCTCCGCACTCTGCCAATCCGGCTGCGCGATGATACCGACACGAAGGCCTTGCGCCTCCAGCAGACGCCCGATGATCGCCATCCCGAAACTCGGGTGATCGACATAGGCGTCGCCCGTCACGATCACGACATCGCACGCGTCCCAGCCGAGCCGCTCCATCTCGGCCCGCGACATCGGCAAAAACGGCGCGGCCTTGCGCGGCGGTTTTGCGGTCTGAAAGAGCGGTCGGGCGGCGTCCATGCGCGGTGATGTGCGCGGTCACTGGTGGCTAGTCAATGCAACGCAGTGCCCGCAATGAGGCTGAAACAAGAAAGGTTCACCACCAAGGGCACCAAGGAACACCAAGTTTCACCAAGAGGCTCGTGCCCTCTTCGGTGCGAAGCGCCTGTCAAAGCGCCTGGCTGCGCGCTGTCGCGCGCTGGGTGGCGCAAACGCCTTGGTGAATCTTGGTGCTTCCTTGGTGCCCTTGGTGGTGAATCTTCCCTTTTGGGTGCCTCCAGGAGCCCCCTCACGACCCAGGGGAGGCCCAAATGCCCTAAAAATCCGTACGGAGCGTGTCGGAAAGGCACTGCACACGCCTCGCGCGAAATGCCATCAATGGGGCTTGGGGTAGCTTGGACTGGTTTGAGCGCTGGGGGGCGCATCGACGGTGGACGAGGGGGCGTTTCCGTCTGAGAGTGACGTCAAGGGACGATTGATGTTGTCGGGGGCCGACGCCATGGGACCGAACCCATGGACGGCGCCGCGGCCGACAGCGGCTGCGCATGGGCTGAGCGCCGACATCCTCGACGACGACAAGCTGGCCGACGCGATCGACGCAACGCGGCGCGAGCTGAAGCAGTTCGGGTCGCGGTATCTGTCGTCGTTCATCGTGCCGCTCTCGGTCGTGGGCGTCGCGTACTACGTGCTCGTCGGCGACGTGTCTTTCGTGCAGACGCCGATCGAGTTCACGAAGCTGCCCGTCATCGACCCGGCGAAGCTGCCCGCATGGGAGTGGGCGGCGTATCTGGGCGCCTCGCTGATCGTCGCCGCGACGGCAGCTTTCTTTCAGCATCGCACGCATAAGCGCGCGAAGGTTGCGCGCGAGCACTACGCGACGGCTGGCGAACGTTTTCGCGCGTTCCAGGATGCGGACCGCGCATGGGTGAACGAGCAGCGGCGGCGCACGTCGGCATCGTTCTGGCAGCAAGACATCCGCAAGCTCGCCGCCGGCAAAGGCATGAAACCGAACGACGTGTTCGCGCAGGAAGTCGGCAAGCTGTTCGTCGCGTGGGGCTGGATGGTGAAGCTGAACCAGCGCTCGCACGACTACGGCGTCGACATCTTTGCGAACGGCAAAGAAGGCAGCGCGGTTGTGCAGTGCAGCCACTCGGCGGACGGTGGCCCTGCCGCCTCCGAAGTGCGCGACCTGGCCGGCAGCCGCCACGCGTTTGACGCCGATTACGGCTTGATGATTTCCATCCACCCGCCCAGTGCCACGCGGCAGAACGAGTTCTTCTCCGAGCGCGGGCAGCTTGAGTTCTGGCACTTGGGCCATATTCTCGAGCAGGCGCTGGTGCTGTTCAAACAGCGCACCGGCGAGAACCCACCGGACGACGGCGCGCGTAGCCAATTCTTGAACCGCGACGGCACGCCGATCGCCTGGCACGTCGGCGAGCAGGCGGCGGAATAGCTGGGTTTCCGCGGGCTCTCTTGTAGCCGCCGTCAATTGCGCATTGGGCAGCTTGCGGCAATGCTCCGTGCGACACGGATTCGGGAGTTCCACAATGAAGCGTCTACTCGCTGCCGCCGGTTTGTTTCTTGCCGCCCACATCGCGCATGCCAGCGACGACGTCGCAGGATCGAAAGATCACCCGCTGCTGACGCGCTATCCGGACAGCCGCATTTCCGACTACGAGAAGAATTACAACGCCGTGTCTATCATCACCGGCAAGGCGGCCAACGGCAGCCCGCAGACGCAGTCGATCGAGGGTCAAGCCACCGTCATTAGATACTTCTACAACAGCGCCGAAAAGCAACCGTCGCCGCTGCAGCTTATGCGCAACTACCAGAACGCCATCAAAGCCATCGAAGGCACCGTCGTTTACGAACGCCTGCCGGCCGGCAGCGACGGCGGCGAAACCACTTTGAAGGTCAACGCCAACGGTAAGGACATCTGGGTCAAGGTCGTACCCGACATCTTTAGTGCTCCGACGCAAAGCTATGTACTGTCCGTCGTCGAGGTCGAAGCGATGGCGCAGGTGATTAGCGCGAATGCGATGCTCGACGCGCTGAACAAAGACGGCTTCATCGCGCTTTACATCAACTTCGACACCGGCAAGTCGGTGCTCAAAATCGACGGTGAAGCGACGGTCATGGAGATCGCCGCAATGCTGAAAGGCTCACCGAACCTTAAGGTCAGCATCGAAGGCCACACCGACAACGTCGGCACGGCGGCGTCGAACCTGACGCTCTCGAATGCGCGCGCGAAGGCGGTCATGGACGCGATCGTGAAGGGCGGCATTGCGAGCAATCGCCTGAGTTCGAAGGGCCTCGGCCAGACAGCGCCGATCGCCGACAACCGTTCGGACGAGGGCAAGGCCAAGAACCGCCGCGTCGAACTCGTCAAACAGAAATAGCAGCGCCCGCCGCGGATTCCCCTGAGACGCGAAAACGGCTGGTAAACATCGACGGGTTGCGGCGGATTAACAGGACGCTGCGGCCCGTTTTGCGTTACAACCAAGGTCTCGTGGGTTGGGTACGAGTTTGGGGTAATGCCGCTCAAGGGTTTCTTGAAAGCGATCGGGCTGGCCGCGCCGCAAGCGGAGGAGCCCGAGATGCCGGCGTTCGGCGGTCCGTCGTATTTCGCGGCCGCGGGACGCAACGCGCCGACGGGCGAGTGGGAACACATCATCGGCCGCATTCAGGGCGCGCGGAACTCGCACGTCATCGCGCTCGTTCATGGCCACCAGCTGCCGCGCGAATATCCGTGGGAGTGGTACTGGCGCGAGTTCATCGGCCCGCGCCACATGGAAGACTTTTTGACCGCGATGGCTGGCGTGCCGCCGACGGCCAAACTCGACGTTATCTTGCACTCCTTCGGCGGCAGTTTCTTGGCCGTTCAACAGATCGCCCGCGCGATCAAAGCGCACAAGGGTGAGACCACCGTCTTCGTGCCGCACTACGCGCAGCATATGTCGACGCTGATCGCGCTTGCGGCGAAGAACATCGTGCTCGGTCCCAACGCCGCGCTGTCGTTCATCGAACCTGACGATCAGGTGCTCTCCAGCGTCGTTGCCCAAAAGGGCGCGCGCAACGTCTCGGACCTCACCGTGATGCGGCTCCACATGGAGAAGAACTGGTGCCGCGAGGCGCGCGAGTTCGTGTGCGAGTTGGAACACAACGCGGGCCACGCGGGGCAGTGCAGCCTCGCCATGCAGCTCGTCGGCGGCAAGCGCTCGCCGTGGGACCCGATGACGCCGAAGCTCGCGCGCTCGATAGGCTTGCCGATTTCGACGAGCGTGCCGGCGGAGGTCTACGAACTGATCCGCGCCTCGCGCTCGAACCCCGTCGCCGATCAAGGCGTTCGCTCGGGCCCGTCGCCAGCTGAGATGCAGGCGGCGGCTTACATGCCGTTCGAGAAGCACTCGCCCTGGCGCGGCCACGCGGCGTTGCGCGAACTGCCGCTTGACGGGGCACCTCGCGCGCGTCAGCAGACCAGCGAGGACGAGCAATCCGCGACAGGCAGTTGGGAAAGCTGCAACATCGCGGCCCGCCCCTACATCTCGCGGCTGGAACAACGCCGCGGCAGCCGCGTGCTCTGCGTGATCCACAACGACATGATGGAGAGCGGCAGCGTCGATCTCCTCACCACCGAAGACACGCTGACCGCGCTCTACGCGCTCGATCCACACGCGCCGCTCGACATCATCCTGCACACGCCGGGCGGGCTTGCCTATCAGGGCATGCAGCTCGCCCGCGCGATCAAGGCGCACAAGGGCAAGAAGACCGTCTTCGTGCCCTTCTACGCGATGTCGGCCGGCACGATCATGACGCTCGCGGCAGACGAGATCGTGATGTCCGATCACGCCGCGCTTGGGCCCATCGACGCGCAAGTGTACGTGCCGTCGATCGGCGTGCGCTTCCCGACGCGGGCGATCATCTCCGTCCTCGAAATGAAGCCGAAGAAGAAGATCAGCGACGACGTGCTGGAGCTCGCGCTCGCCTGCCAGCGCGACCAGAGCGAGCACCACAACAACGCGCTCGAACTGATGGCCGGCACTTATCCGTCCGGCACCGCCCACAAGATCGCCCACCGCCTGAACGATGGCGACCTGACCCACGGCTACCCGCTGACCTACAAAGAGGCAAAGAAGCTCGGGTTGAAGGTGACGAACGCGATGCCGCCCGAAGCGGTCGAGTTGATCCGCATCTTCCGCCGCGACCGCTCCGCGCGCAGCGTGCTGTTCTGCCCTTAAATCTGGGCTTATTTTCGCACTCAACGTTTGGTTGCGGCGAAAACGCGAAAAACAAATCCGTTAGATGCGTACGGTTGGCGCAACTCTGCGAAAACATCCGCTCGGAATCCGTTCGGAATCCGTTTGCAAATCGAGGTCGTCCGTTCGGCGGCGCAAGCGCCACCGGCAGGAAACCTAGCTTTTTGTCGATGGAGACGCACAACCGGCAGGGGAGCTTGTTTCGAGAAACGCGACCGATCAGCGGCGCAAAGGTGTCCCCACCCTCCGCGGTTCGGCCCGCGAAACGCCGTTGATCCCGTATCAAATTGTCAAGTCGCAGCCGCTGATCCGATGAGGATCAGGGAAGATGCAGTACATAAGTCCCACATATCAACAAGTCACCTGCAACATTGCCGCTGACAGCCTGTCGCAGCCACTGTTTCGCGTCGACCCGACACACAAAATGGGACATTGCCCTTCTCCGGCGCGATAGCGCGGGAGAAGGGCAATGCTAACTTTTTTGATTTGGCGCCCTACCCTAGCCGGTAGTAGCTGTCGCGTTTCTTGCGGCCTCTGATGTCCGGGTCGAGTTTGCCTTGCAGCACCTGCACCACATCCTCGCGGACGGTTTTGTTGTTGCGGTAGTATTGGTGGCCGGTTTCGTCTTGGGTCCAGTCGCCTGAGTCGAGGATGATCGCGGGTGAGGTGTTGACGGGGATGACCTTCGGCACTGGCGCCACGCCGGCCGGGCCTGAGCGGCCTAGGCGATCGGGGTTGCCCATCGCGACGTCGCTCGCTTTCAGCGCCACGTCTTGCTGATTGTAGTAGACGGTCACGCGGCGGCAACCGCGCAGGAGCGGCGCCATTTTGTGATTGATGGCCAACGTGTCGTCGTCTTCGTCGGCCGCCATCAGCAGCACTTCGTCGAACAGCGGCGGGATGTTGTAGCCGACATACGTGCGCATCGCCTGCACCGCGCCGCGCAGCGCCCAGTTGCCCATGCTGTGCGCCATCAAGTGCATCTGCGCGTCGCACCGGTCGCGCCGCGGCGTGTTGCGGATGAAGTCGGTCGCTTTCAGGATCGCACGGGCGAGGGCCAAGCCCGACGTTTGCGCGCGCATCCGGTCGTCGCTGTAGGTGCGGGAGTTTACACCCGCTCCCGCCGACGGCCAGGCAAACAGCAGCATCACGGCGTCGTGCCCGCCGGCCGCCAGCCACTGCTGCACTTGCGCGGCCCGCGCGACCGACTCGCGGAACGAGAAATTGTAACCGTGCACGAAGAGAACCGCGCTACCGCTTGCCTGCATCGCGGCGCGCACCTGGCCGAACACGACGGTGGAGCCAAGTTTCGACGCCGCCGGGTTGGTGGCGTTCAGCTTTTCGGGCTCGACGTGGATCGTCGCTTTCGGTGCGAGGCGTTCGACGGGGGTGCGGAACAAGTTGGTTCCCTCAAACGTCGCCGTACCAAAACGCAGTTCGTCGACATTCGGATGAAACGCCTCGCCGAACTCCATCTTGCCCGGAACGATCAACCGGTTAGTGGCGAAGTAGATGGTGGTCATCGCGCGGACTCCCTGCTGCAGAGGAGAACTCTAAACGAGAACCATTGACCGCGCGCTTTCCCGAAAGGCTGCTATTGTCGAAAATGGATTAACTACACCTTGTTTCTCTTCCTTCCTGGGACCGCCGGCTTCCAGCCGGCTCTTCTTACTGTGGTTGAAATTCAGAAAAGAGCCGGCTGGAAGCCGGCGGTCCCAGGAAGGAAGAACTATCTGCGTCCGGACCAAGCGCTTGAGTACCGCCAATCCTCCTCACGTGAGCACAATCCGGCCTTCACGGGATTCATGGCGACATAGGACATCACATTTGCATAGTGT
Source organism: Alphaproteobacteria bacterium (assembly GCA_013140995.1). Taxonomy (GTDB): domain Bacteria; phylum Pseudomonadota; class Alphaproteobacteria; order Micropepsales; family Micropepsaceae; genus SZUA-430. The sequence continues at coordinate 16,976 of JABFRX010000286.1, forward strand.
TCATCGTCGCGGATTGCGCGGTCGAAATACTCGCGTGCCCAGAACGCACCGGTTCGGCCCAACAACGCGTTGGCTTTTGTTGCAGTGAACGACTTCCAGCTGTGTACGATTTTGTCCAATGTCCAGGTTGAGAGTGGCGACGCAACGGCGTGCACGTGGTTGGGCATGATTGTCCACGACAATAGCCGATATCGTTCGCCGTCGAAGTGAAGCAATGCTTGTTCGACCAACTCGGCGATCCGATCGTCCGAAAGCAGCGCTTCACCGTGCCCCCGATCGAGCGCATGCTCGATTCGAATGCGACGATCGAGTGTTGCAGCTTCCTCTGACAATCGCGCCAACTCTTCGCGCCATTGGTCCAGCACTACTTTCGGAAGACTGTCGGCCAGGCGAAACGTGAATGACTGCGGCACTTCACCCGCATCCCAATGCGGAAGGTATCCGCGTGACCGCCATGCCGACTTCATTATGGAACTATATCTTCCTGGGACCGCCGGCTTCCAGCCGGCACTTCTTACTGCGGTCGAAATTCAGCGAAGAGCCGGCTGGAAGCCGGCGGTCCCAGGAAGGAAGACCTACGCTGCCATCTCCGCCAGCCTTGCCAGCACTTGGCCCGCGCCTACCAGACGCTCTTCGGCGCTGGCCCATTCGCGCATGATGACTAGTTTTTGGTCGGGGCGGACTTTGGCCCATTTGGCGTTTTGGGCGATCCAGGCGATTAGTTTCGCTGGTTGAGAGAACGCGTTGTTGCGGAAGCTGATTGTCGCGCCTTTTGGGCCGGCGTCGATCTTCTCCACCTGGGCCACGCGGCAGAGGCGTTTGATCGACATGATCTTGAGCAGCGTTTTCACTTCCTCCGGCAGCGGGCCGAAGCGGTCGATCAGTTCGGCGGCGAACGCTTCGATCGCTTGATCGGTTTCGAGCGTCGAGAGGCGCCGGTAGAGCGCGAGGCGCACGTTGAGGTCCGCGACGTAGCCTTCCGGTATCAACACGGCCGAGCCGAGGTTGATCTGCGGCGACCAGCTCTCGTCGCGTTCGAGTTCGGTGCCGCGCAGACTCGCGACCGCTTCTTCCAGCATATCCTGATAGAGCTCGATGCCAACTTCGCGCACCTCGCCCGATTGTTCTTCGCCGAGCAGGTTGCCCGCGCCGCGGATGTCGAGGTCGTGGCTCGCGAGGCTGAACCCCGCGCCTAACGTGTCCAGCGCTTGGAGCACTTTCAGCCGCCGGTCCGCGTTTTCGGTCAGCGTGCGGTCCGCCGGTACGGTGAAATAGGCGAACGCGCGCGCCTTCGACCGTCCGATGCGACCGCGCAATTGATAAAGCTGCGCAAGCCCGAAAATGTTCGAACGGTGCACGATCAGCGTGTTCGCGGTCGGGATGTCGAGCCCGCTTTCGACGATCGGCGTGGACAGCAGCACGTCGAACTTCCCGTCATAGAACGCCGACATGATGTCTTCGAGACGCGTCGGCGGCATCTGCCCGTGCGCGATGCCGACCTTCACCTCGGGCACCGTCGCTTTCAGGAACTCCTCCGCCTCGCCCAGGTCAGAAATGCGCGGACAGACATAGAAGCTTTGACCGCCGCGGTAGTGCTCACGTAGCAGCGCCTCACGCAGCGTCACGGGGTCGAACGGCGTCACGAACGTGCGCACGGCCAGCCGGTCGATCGGCGGTGTGGCGATAATCGACATTTCCTTCACGCCGGACAGTGCGAGTTGGAGCGTGCGCGGTATCGGCGTCGCGGTCAGCGTCAACACGTGAACGTCGGCGCGCAGCTGTTTCAGCTGCTCTTTGTGCGCGACGCCGAAGTGCTGCTCCTCGTCGATGATCAGGATGCCCAGATCGCGAAACGCGATCGACTTCGCGAGCAGCGCATGCGTGCCGATGACGACGTCGACCGTTCCCGCCGTCAGCGCCGCGCGGGTTTCGCCGGCCTCTTTCGTGCTCACCATGCGCGACAGTTGGCGCACTTTCACCGGGAAGCCCTGAAACCGCGTCGTGAACGTTTTGTAGTGCTGGCGCGCCAGCAGCGTCGTCGGCACGACGACGGCCACCTGCCGCCCCGTCATCGCGACCACGAACGCCGCACGCAACGCGACCTCCGTCTTGCCGAAGCCGACGTCGCCGCAGATCAGCCGGTCCATCGGCCGCCCGATGGTTAGGTCTTCCATCACGTCGGCGATAGCTTTTTCCTGGTCCTCGGTTTCGCCGTAGGGGAAGCGGGCGCAGAATTCGTCGTAGACGCCATGCGGCGCGTCGATTACCGGGCCTTCGCGCAGCTGCCGTGCGGCCGCGACCTTGATCAGCTGCTCCGCCATGTCGCGAATGCGCTTCTTCAGCTTCGCCTTGCGGCTCTGCCAACCGGAGCCGCCGAGCTTGTCCAGCACCGCGCCTTCGTCGTCCGCGCCGTAGCGCGACAACAGCTCGATGTTTTCGACGGGGAGGAACAACTTCCCGCCGTCATATTGCAGCTCGAGGCAGTCGTGCGGGGCACCCAATACATCAATCGTTTTCAGGCCCAGGTACCGCCCTATTCCGTGATCGACATGCACGACGAGATCGTTCGTGTTTAGCGCCGCTGCCTCGGCGATGAAGTTTGCGGCGCGCTTCTGACGCGCGTGGCGGCGCACGAGCCGGTCGCCCAGAATGTCCTGCTCGGCGATGACCGCGAGCTTGCCCGTTTCGAAGCCGTGCTCGATCCCAAGCACGACGAGGCCAACCGCTGTCGGATGCAGGTCGATCAACTCGCCCCATGTGTCGAGCGTTCGAATGGCGGCAACACCGTGATCGGCCAACACGCCGCCCATGCGGTCCGCGGAACCCGCCGACCAGCACGCGATCACGACGCGCTTTTTCTTGGCCTGCGTTTCGGCGATTGCGGTCGCGACCGCATCGAACACGTTCTTCGACGTCGCGCGCTCCGGCCCGAAGTCGCGCCCCTTGACCGCGCCCGCATCGAGCTGGCCCGACATTTCGACCGGCTTGAACGGCGAGAACTGTTTGGCCGCATGGCGGTCTAGTGCGGCGCCCCATTCCGCGTCGGTCAGATAGAGCGTTTCGGGCGCCAGCGGCTTGTACGGCGGCGCCATGCCCTTCATGGCGGCTTTCGCTTCTTGGCGCGCGAGCACTCGCGCCTCGTTGTAGTCGGCGATCAAGGTCAGCCGTGCGGAATGCGATTCCTCGACCTGATGGTCGAGCGTGACCGGAGCATCGCCGGTGTAATCGAACAGCGTCTCCAGCCGCTCATGAAACAGCGGCAGCCAATGTTCCATACCTGCATGCTTGCGGCCCGCGCTGACCGCTTCGTAGAGCGGGTCGTCGCCGAGTACCGCGCCGAACGCTGCGATGTAGCCGGAGCGGAAGCGTTGGATCGACGACTTGTCGAGCGGAACTTCGCTCGCCGGCGTCAGCGTGATCTCCGCGACCTCGCCGACAGACGTCTGGTTCTCGGCCTCGAAGCGGCGGATCGTTTCCACTTGGTCGCCGAAGAAGTCGAGCCGGTAGGGCATCTCGACGCCCGGCGGAAAGATATCGACGATCCCGCCGCGCACGGCGAAATCGCCCGGCTCCACGACCGAACTCGCGCTCATGAACCCGTTGCGGCCTAAGAACGCCAGCAGCTCGTCCCGCTTGACCGTGGCCCCTTTCGCGGCGCGGAAACTCGCGCTCTCGATCGCGGCTCGTGGCGGCACACGCTGCAGTACCGCGCTCACCGTCGCTATCACGACGCGCGGGCCTCTCGCGCGCGCCGTCAAGGCGGCGAGCGTCGCCATGCGTTCGGCCGCAACTTCGGCCTTCGGCGACACGCGGTCGTAGGGTAAGCAGTCCCAGCCGGGGAACATCAGCACCGGCACTTTTGGCGCGAAGAAGTTCAGCGCCTCGGCAAGGGCCGCGGCGCGCAGATCGTCGCGTGCGATGTGAAGGTGCAGACCCGCCGACTTCGTGACCGCCTCGGCGATCACAAGCGCGTCATAGCCCTCGGGCGCGCCGGCTAAAATCGTGAATTTGGTCATAGAGTTTCGTGCGATAGCGCTCGGGCGGGTTGGTGCGATCGCACAACCAGTCATAAAGGTCGTTGTCGGGGACGTTCAGCAACTGTTCGAACGCATCGAGGGTCGCTTCGTCAAGGTGTTCCAAATGCGCATCTGCAAACGGCCCCAGAATGAGGTCGAGTTCGGTCAATCCCCGGTGCCAAGCCCGGAATTTCAGCCTTTTGCGCTGTACGTCCATGGGGCGGTATCTAGGCCGAAAGCTAACCTTGTGGCCAGCCTCGGCTTGCACTGTTTCGGGGCGAACCCACATAACGTCTCCCTGAAGATTCGTGTGGGCCCGTGCCGATGAACATGAACGCCCCGATCCCGCTTTCCCGGGCCAGGCCCGACGGCGCTATTGCGCGCACGATGCAAACGGTCACGTTGCGCGACGGACGGCGGTTGGGCTTCGCGCAGTTCGGGTCCAAGAATGCGTTTCCCGTGTTCTACTTCCACGGCTGGCCGGGCTCGCGCCTGGAGGCTGGGTTCTTCGAGGTTGCCGGCACGCAGATGATCGGTGTCGACCGGCCCGGCTACGGCATGTCGGACCCGCAGCCGAAGCGCAAGCTTTCCGATTGGCCGCGCGACATCGAACAGCTCGCCGATCACCTGCGGCTCGACAAGTTCGCCGTCATCGGCATGTCCGGCGGTGGGCCGTATGCGGCGTCTTGCGCGTACTTCTTGCGCGACCGTTTAACGAAAGTCGCGATCATCGCGGGGCTCGGCCCGCCGGAAGCACCCGGCATGAGTAGGAACCGCGTCGGGCTCCTTCTCGATGTCGGCAACCGGCCGCTAACGTCGGCGGTGCTCGGCACATTGATGCGCACGCTGATCCGCAACCCTGTCGCCGATCAGCACTTCCACCGCATCCGCGCCCGCGTGCCCGCCGCCTCGCGCGATGCGATCGCGATGACGCCGGAGTTTTTGCAGATGTTGCTAACCAGTTTCCGCGAGGGTCTGCGCGCCTCGGCGAAGGGGCCTACGTCGGATGCGCGCGTGTACGGCGAGCCTTGGCCGTTCACGCTCGCCGACATCCGTGTGCCGGTCACGATCTGGCACGGCACGCACGATATCCAGGTGCCCGTCTCGATCGGCCGCCACTACGCGAAGTTCATCCCGAACGCGCGGGCTACGTTCCCCGACGGCGAAGGCCACGTCTCGATCATCACGAACTACATCGAGGCGATTATCGGCGATTTGAGGGCGCCGTAGCATGGGCATGCCGCAGTACAACGGACCCGCCTACTTCGCCGTGGAAGCGTTCGTGCATCTGTTGCGCAACTACCTTGCTTGGTTCCTCGTGTTTGCGATTTTGTTGCCTGCGCCTTGGGTGATTGCGACGGCGCTGAGCAAAGGCTTGGAGATGGCGGTCGAGTCTTGGTTGCCGCTGAAGGTGTCGTCGCTGGTTTCGTGGATGAGCTTTGCGCATGTGATGACGTTCTTCACGTTCCGGTACTACTTCGCGCCGCGGTTTCCTTACACCTCCCCGTACGCGACGTTTGCGCTCGCGGCGCCGATGGGGGCGGCGCTGATCGGTTTGAACTGGACGCTGGCCGGGGGTTGGATGGGCGAGGCGATGATCAACCGCTTCTTGTGGGCGGCGATGCTTACTGTCGCGATCGCCGCGATCGGGACGCTGACGTTCCAGTTGCTGGGCTGGGGTGTTCTACGCTGGGGGCCTGGGCGGTGGTTCGGGTGGTTCGTCGTGGGGCGCATTCCGTTCGACGCGTTTATCGCGGCGGAGGCTGCGAAGACCGCGCCTTTGAAAAGCGCCAAGACGTAGGCTAAGGCATGGACGTCGCGCTCGCCGTGTTGACTCTGCTTGGAACCGCCGTTTTTGCCGCGTCCGGTGCGTTGGTCGCTGCCGAGAAGGGGTTCGATTTGATCGGCGCGGTGTTCCTTTCCGTCGCAGCGGGGCTTGGCGGGGGCACGATCGCGGACCTTCTCGTCGGTGGGCCGGTGCGTTGGTTGACCGCGCCGGAGCCGTTGTGGGCGGCGTTGGTGTCGGCGGTCGTCGTGTTCGAGGCAGTCCGGTTTGGCGCACCGCCGGAGAAGACGTTGGTGTGGGCCGACGCGGTGGGTCTTGCGCTCTTCACGGCGACGGGGATGCAACGGCTTTCGGGGCTGCATCTCGACGTATCGGTGACGATCTTTCTGGTCGCGATCGCGGCGTCTGGCGGCGGCATCGTGCGCGACGTGCTCGCGAACCGGGCGCCGCTGGTGTTCACCGGCGAGATCTACGTGACGGCGGCGGTGCTGGGGGCGCTGGCATACTATGGTGTGCAGCTTTCCGATGCGGGCGACGGACTCGCGTTGTTCACGGCGCTGGCTGTGACGTTCTTGGTTCGGGCCGCAGGTATTCGCTTTGCGATCCGGTTGTTGCCCGGGAAACTCGCGCCGTAGGCGAAGACCTCGCGGCGCCGCCGGTGCTTTGCTAAGGTCGTCAGGGTACTCGAGGGCGTCCGATCCATGCGTTTAGTTTGTGCGGTAGCGTTGGTGGCGTCGCTAGGCGTTGCGTATGCGGAACCGCCCGCGACGATGCCCTCCGTTCCGCAGTCCGGGCGCGACGCCGTGGCACCGGCGTCACCGTTGCCTGACCTCAGCGGCATGGGCGGCGGGCCTGGCGGCGTTTCGCCCGAACGGCTTGAGCAGGTTCTGCGGCGGGCGGCGACCGGTGCGCCGCCGGTGTTTCGCGGACCCGCTGAACAGACGATGTTCTCGCGGTATGCGCGTTCGGTTCCTTTGATCGTCACGAAGACGACGCTGGGGTCGGGTGCCGTCGTGCATCCGGACGGCACCATCCTCACCAGCGCGCGCGCGGTTGCGGGTGCCAAGAGCGTCGGCGTCATCTTCAAGCCGCTTCGGCCCGGCGTCGTGCCGCGCGAGTCCGACGCAGTGAGGGCGGTTGTTGTGCGTATCGATGCGATTGCCGATTTGGCGCTGATCAGGGTCGCGAAGTTGCCCGGCGATATCCGGCCGCTTGCGATCGGCGATGCCGCGGGTTTGCGCGCGGGAACGCCGCTGCACGCGATCGGTCATCCGTTCGGCGAGATTTGGTCTTATGCGAAGGGTGTCGTGCGCGACGTTCGCCGCAATTTTGCGTGGGTGGCGGGCGACGGCATCGCGCATCGCGCCGACGTGTTGCAGATGCAGATGCCTGCAAGCACCGGCGATGCCGGCGGGCCGGTGCTCAACGATGCGGGCGCGCTTGTGGGTGTGGCAACGTCGGGACGGATCGCCGAGGCGAGCCTTGCGGTTGCATCCAGCGAGGCGCGGCGCGTGCTTGCCATGACGGCCGATCGCGCGGCACTCAGGGCTCAAGCGGCCGAAGCGCCGAGGGTTCGTAGCTGTGCACCGGTCCGGACTGCGGCCAAACGCACGCGACAAGACGACGCCACGATGGTGATCTTCGACGGCGACTGCAATGGGCGGCCCGACACGACGCTGGTGGTGCCGGACAACCGGGGCCAAGCGACGCTCATGATGGTCGACCGGAACGAGAACGGCCGGACGGATGCGGTCTATGTCGATCAGAACAACGACATGCGGTTCGACTATGTGCTCTACGACACGAACGAAGACGGGCGAACGGACTTGATCGGCTACGACCTCGACGATACGTTGGAGCCCGCGCGCATCGTGATCGCGCGGGCCTGATCCTGCTGGAAACGGCGCAAGGCGGGGACATCGGTCGTTCGGGTGGGGTGACAAACCCTTTTCTGAAGACTGTTGGCGCCGCCCCGGCCGTGGTATCCGGCTGCATGACCATACGTGAATCGACCCTAATCTTTCTCGCTGCGGCATTGCTGGCCGGGAATGTTCTCGCTTTCGGCACCGAGCCGCCGGTCAAGGGGGTCGGTGCGGAGCATCAGCGGATCACGCGGACCGCGATCGACGATCTTGAACCGGCGACGCTCGATCAACTGGCCGGGCGCGACAACGATCCCGGCGCGGTCGGAGCGTTCGAGCGGATCGCTGTGGGCGCCCGCGGACATTGCGACGACGGCGATCACATGGCGGGTTCCTATCCGCGCAGCGCGGCCGATGCCGAAGTCGCGCTGACGGCCTGCCGCGCGTTGGTCGTGGCGGAGCTTGAGGGCGCGGTTACGCTTGCCAAAGAGCTTGTGTCGCCGACGGCGGAGAGTGTTGCGCTCGGCTGCAACTTTCTTCGCGGTGCGGGTTCGGCGAAGTGCGAGATTTTGAAGCATCTGGGCCGCGCGTTTCATACGGCGCAGGATTTCTACGCGCATACGAACTGGACCGATGCCGCGGACAGCGCGATGCCGCCGGGGCTCGGCAACAAGGGCCGCGCACCGTGGCTGGATCCGCGCACTCAGACGGCGTTTCCGCAAGGTCTGATCAGCGGCTGTCACGCCGGCGGGCAGTTGCTGCATAGCTGCGAATACGGGTCGTGGGTGCCTGTGCTTGGGGTCGATCGGTTGACGCGCAGCGCTTTGGGCAAAGACTTAGGACCTATCGGTCAAGGCGTTGGCGGCACCGGCTTTACGCCGCGCGGTGCGGTCAACAACAACTTCAAGAACGCCGTCGCGGCGGCGGTGGACGATACGCGCGACAAGTGGGCCTACTTCAAGGAACGGGTGCGCGCGGTTTACGGCGCGGACGGCGAGATGATCTTGTGCGCGCTCTCGCGCGATACGTTCGACGCGGCGGCGTGCGCGAAGGTGGCGGCGAGCGCGCAGGTGTGTGCGGGCCGCCGCGCGGCCGGCGCCGATGCCTCGTTTGCGCCGGGCGATGGCGACCGCACGGAGGCCGAGCCGGTGGCCTTGCGGCTGCAGCGTTTTTGCCAGCTGGAAGAGGCGGAGTTGACCCGCGACGCGGTGTTGAGCGGCGGCGTTTCCGCCGACGGCCGTGCTATTGCAAAGGCGCGTGCGATCGAGGTTCTGGCAACGTGGAATGCTTGTCCCGTAGAGGCGCGCAGTTACCTTGATCGCGCGGGGCCTACGCACAAAGAAGCGCTTCGTACGCGGCAGCCGGGGGAAAAGACGTCGTCGCGGCGCCAATTGCTTAGCGCGGCCTATGGCGATTGCATTTTGGCGGCGCGGTTGCGGGAATTGGGGAAGTAAGGCTCGGAGCCGCCGAAAGCGGTCCTCGCCCGAAAAACGCTTCGTCAGAGCCGGAACACACAGTGCGGCTGCGCGTTTCATTTGGTGGTGGAGCTGCCATTTTCGAGCCAGCCCACCATTGGTGGCTCATGCGCGCTGTCGCGTACGTTTTCTTGTTGCTCAGCCTCGCCATCGGCGGCGCGTGCGTAGCGTCCAGTCTGCCGTCACCCGATGGCTCACCCGGCGCGTACAGGGTGCCCAACACACAAGTCCGCGAAATTAAATCCACCACCAATGGCGCCATCTATCGCTTGTTCTTCGCCACGCCGCCGGACTACGCGACATCGGGCAAAAGGTATCCCGTCGTCTACATGCTGGACGCGGATTATTCCTTTGCGCTGACCCGGAACGTGGTTCAGCATTTTGTCGAGCGCAGCAAGTTGCCGGAGATGATCCTTGTCGCGATCGGCTATCCCGGCGCGTCGGACGACATGGAAGTTTATTACAGCAACCGCAAGCGCGACTATACGCCCGGTGCGCAGGTCGCCGTGGGCTACTCCAGCGGCGACACCGGCGGACACAACGGGCAAGGTGGCGCGGATCTTTTCCGTTCGTTTGTCGCCGATGAAGTGATCCCGTTCGTGGCGGCGAAGTATCCGGTGTCGAACGACCGCACCTTCATCGGCCACTCGTATGGAGGCTTGTTCGGCACCTATGTTCTTCTGACGCGGCCAGACCTGTTCGGCCGATATGTCATTATCAGCCCCTCGCTTTGGTTCGACAACGGCTTGATCATGAAGCTGGAAACTCAAAGCGCTTCGCGCCCGGCGATGCGCGCCCGCGCATTTTTTGCGATCGGCGCGCTGGAGACCCAGACCACGACCGGCGCGCCGATGGTGCAGCAACTCACGCACTTCGCCAAGAAGCTGAAAGACCGGCGCAGCGCCGGCCTTGAAGTGACGCTCGACGTGTTTCCAGGTGAAACGCACGAAAGCATTTTTCCCGGTGCCGTTACGCGTGGGCTGCTGACCGTGTTTCGACCAGCGCCACCGAGTTCGTAGCCGTGTCGCACGGCGCTGAGCTAGGCCTCAAACGTCCAAACTTCTTCAAAACTCATCTCAAACGCTTCCGCGATGCGGAAGGCGAGTTCGAGCGAGGGGGCGTATTTTTCTTGTTCGATGGCGTTGATGGTTTGGCGGGTCGCGCCCACTTCGTCCGCGAGCGCGCCTTGGCTGATCCCGCGGGCCGTGCGTAGCTCGTGGATGCGGTTGCGGATACGCCTTCGCTTCGGGCTCATGCCGCGCGGTAGTTCCAGATGGTCGCGATGCGCTTTACGATCTCGGCTGCTGCGAGCACGAACAGAAGCGCGAAGGCCACGCCGGTGAGGCTCGTCAAGTTCAGCTGCGGCAGATTGTGGCCACCGTAGGCCGCGTTCAGAAGCACGTGAAGGACGATGACGTTCAGCGCGGCGGCCATGAACCAATAGGACGCGAGGTTCGCGCGCGCTTCGATGGCGATGTCGCGTTCGTCGCGATCCACCTTCTCTCCGGCCCGCGCGGCCAGGACCGCGGCGATGACGCTTTCGGCCGCAATCGCGATCACGGCGAGCGTCACATAGGTCCAAAGCAGCTTGCCCGCGGATTGCTCCACGATCGTCAAGCCGAAGGATTGGCCGAGGAAATCGATTCCCGCAGTGAAACGCGTAATCAAGAAGAACAGGATCGCTGCCCAGGCAATCAGCGAAAGCCAAGCATAGCGTTCGGCGTGCGACATCGGTGCGTCCCTCCGTGTGTAAAAGACATTTTACATATAGGGGGCATCAACGCCGTTGTCAAACATCTTTGACAGTACCCAGACGGACGATCAAAACGTGAAGCGGCCCACCACACGAATGTCCCGCCCGGGCATCAACACATCATCCTTTACGAACGACGAGGCGTTGCGCTCGTGCTGATCGGTTAGGTTCCGGCCGACGAGCGATATGTCGAACGCACGACCTTCGTCCTCCCAGCACCGCCACGTCAAATCGGCGCTCAAGTCGGTGTAGCCCTTGGTGGGCGTATCGAATGCACCAGGCCGGGTTTGTCCGTCGACGCGGAATACGCGCACGCCCGCCGTCAGCGTTTCACTCTCAAGGAATAGCCCAGGGCCATAGCGCAGCGGCGGAAGACGCGAAACGTTCTCCCCGCCGGCCAACCGGCCGCGTACGTAGTCGGCTTGAGCGGAAACGCCAAACGCGAACTCGTCGAACTTCGCGATTTCGTAGCGCGCTTCGGCTTCAAAGCCCCAGAAGCTTGCATCTCGTTGGACGTAAAGAAGTTCTTTGAGTTCGTTGCCGGGGCCGACGATGCATGCGCCTGTTTCATCGCAAGTCCGGCCTGTCAGTTGCCCGAAGATGAAGCCATCGTACCAACTGCCCCACAGCGCAGCACCCAGGCGCAAGCCGTTGGTCTCATACCGTGCCGTGCCTTCGAGCGACGTCGCTTTTTCTAGGCCCAGGGCTGGGTCGCCCACCTCGAACGTCAAAGGTCCATCGTGCGGACCACGGGCGAACATCTCGGGCAATCCCGGCACGCGAGCGGTGCGCGAGACCGTGAAGCCGAGCGTTGTCTCATCTGTTGCTTTCCAAACGAGGCCTGCAGACGCGCTAAACGGCGTGAAGTCTTTCGACGTTGGGATATCGGAAATCGAGACACCTTCGCGGCTTGCGAACTCGACGCGCAGCGAACCTTCAAGATCGATGGTGTCACCCAACGGGAAGCGCGAAAACGCGTACATCCCGAGTCCCTCGGCCGTCGCAGGCGAGAGAAAGTCCTCCGCTTCGCCGAGGCCCGAGAATTCGCGGTGCTGGTATTGCACGCCCAGCGCGGAATCCGATGACGGTCCGATTGCGCCGAAGATGGCCTCGGCGCGGCCGTCGAACTCCGTATTTAGGAAGGTGGAAGCAATCGTGCCACCTGGTTCGACTTCGTTGTGCTTGTAGTCGGCATAGCCGCCCTCGACCTGCACGCGATCGAGTGCCCCGCTCTTGGCGTTCCAAATGCCGCGTTGCATGAACTTTTCTTGGCGCACTTCGATGAATGTATCGCCGGACGGCAGCCCGTATTTCCCGTTGTACTCTGTGAACGCAGCGCCGAGCGATCCTTCTTGACCGCGGATAGCGGCGCCCAAAGCATAGCCGTTCATGCGGGCAAATGAATTGAGTTGGCGCCCGTCCGGCGTGTCGTAGTCGCCGGCGTTGCGAAGAAACGCGTCGGCGTGGAGCGCAAACATCCCTTCGCCGTAACTGGCCGAAACCGCGCCGTCGCCCGAGTTTGCCGCCGAGCCGTATATGCCGGCGACGTCGGCGCGCAGGCCTTCGAACGGACGGTCTGGGATTCGGCCCGTGATGATGTTGACGACGCCGCCAGTCGCTTGGCTGCCGTAACGCAGCGTGCCTGGGCCACGCACGATTTCGATGCGGTCGATCGATAGTACGTCAACGGGCGTACCGTGATCGGGGCCAATCTCCGCCACGTCCAAGCTGCCTATGCCGTTCTCCGTGACCAAGACGCGCGTGGCGTCGAAGCCGCGGATCACGGGCCGGTTGGCGCCCGGTGCAAAGCCCGTGCCCGAGACGCCGGGCACTTTCATCAGCGCGTCGCCGATGGACGCGCCGCCATTCTTCAGCGCCTCTTCCCGAGGCACAGTGGTTATGATTTTGGAGAACTTGTCCGTCGAGCGGGACAACGGTGAGGCCGTCACGACGACCTTTTCGACCGTTTCATCTGTTGGCGGCTCATCCGCGAAGACAGGCACTGTTGAAACGACGAGTACTGCCGCGCCCATGGCGAGGCGGTTCTTGAACGGCGATGACATATGAAACCTCTGACGCAAAATCCAACGAACGGATGCCGGCCCGCCCGACGGCCGGCGCGGGCGCGCCTCAAGCGGTCAGTCGGCCGGCGTCTTTTGGGTCAGAGAGAGGGTGGTGCGCGGCTTCGCCAAGGTGCTGCAAAGCGTTCGACGCCGATAAGTGGGGCGTCGAATGAGATCAGGATTGCATCACGGACGAGCGGGACTATGCCGTGCGCCGCTGCGAGGAAACTTCCCGTCCGGGCTGCCAACTGGCACAGCGGACACTGCACGGCATCGCCACTGCGGTGCGTATCCGCGCTAGCCGCTTGATGCTTGGCATCCGCGTGCACGGAATCGAGCGCCGTTGCGGCGACACCCGGTTGGTGGACGTGCGCGGTGGTGACGATGCTTTGCGCGACAAAGGCGGCGAGCAAAGCGACAACGAGCGCGTACGAACGGGCGTCGCGCAGTGCTTTGATAGTGTCGGTCAGCCATCGCCCATGCATAACGCGATGCTATACGGGGCGATCAACACGCCGCAACAAAATTTGCCGACGGGCGGAATGCGGAATAGTGCCGCGTTTAGGATAAAATGCCGCCGTTCTTCACCTGGGAACGCGTGCTGCGCCACCCGGCAATGTCGCGGGCCATGTGGGCGCGCTTCAGGGACTTGCGCTTCAGCAGCGCTGCGAAGTCTGGGGCGTGGTCGAAGTATTGGAGTTGGAAGCGGTAGTAGTTGACGTATTCGAGGACGGCGAGTGCCATCATCGCGACGGCGGCGATGCGTTCGGCCGGCCAGGTGCCGCCGCCGGTGGCGACGTCATAACCGGTGACGGCAACCGTGAGCGCGGTCAGTGCGAGCGCCGCTGGTTCGGCAGCGGCAAGGCGCGGGAGCCAGCGCGCGAACGGCTTTGGGTCGCCTTCGATGCGCAAGAGTACGATGCGCCAATAGCAAGCGCCGATTACGAGCAGAAACGAATTGACTAAAAGAGCGACGGAAAGCGTCAGGTTCGGCGTTCCCTCCCACGTCCCAACCATGAGCAATACGGCGAACGGGAGTAGCACGACATTGGCAGCCTCAAGCCGCCAATAGGTTTGCAGCCGCTTTGCGACGCGGCCGGACACAGCCATCGCAGCGGCTTAGTTCAGCGGCTCGTGCGGCTCGCGCTTCGTACGGCGGAGTTCTTTGATCGCTTCGCCGATGGACCACCAGAGGGTGATACCGCGCGAGTCGCCTTTGCGGATCATCGCGTTCTGATAACGCGTCGCTTCGCGAAGAGCCTTTTCGCCGTGGCCCTCGATGAGGCGCCAGGCGGAGCGGGTGATGTCGGGGTCGGGATCGAAGTGGGGGCGTTTCGTCATAGCGTTCAAACCATGCATCGCGCCGACACGGAGGGCTACAGACCGGGGGTCGAAGCGCGATTCAACAACTCAACTTTCAGGCTTCAGTTAAGAGACGCATCGGGAGCGAATTGCGACTTGAGCGTGCGTTAATCTGGCTGATTTTTCGCCTGCACGTTTGGACGGGCTAGAGCGGTGCGCGTGTAAATGGAATCGCAAGCTGGCCCCAGAACGACTTTGGCATCGGCTGATGGATGCCGATATCTACCGGCGGGCGGCGCGCGGCGTTGAAATACGTCCCAAACAGTTGATCGAACAGCATCAGATTCTCGCCGTAGTTACGGTTGCCCTCAGCCAGAACCTTGGAATGGTGCCAGCGATGCAATTCGGGCGTGTTGAAGACCCAACTCAACACCCCGCAGCGCATCTCGACGTTCGAGTGGGTGAGGATGCCTATGATCGCGGTGACGGCGCTTACCATGATCATGATGTCCTTCGGTGCACCCAGAAGGAGAAGAACGGGCATCGCGACGGCGAGACCTGTCAAAGTATCCACAAGATGGAAGCGCCCGGTGTTCAAGAACCACAGGCGGGTCACACTGTGATGCACGGCATGGAAGCGCCAGAGCGGGGGCCATTCGTGCGCCAGGCGATGTTTCCAGTAGAGGCCGAACTCCGCGATCACGAGGCCGAGGATTGTCTGCAGCGCGAATGGCAGATGCTCGGGCCACAAGGCACCGGCCTGGGGCGCGGCAAGTTCGGCCACGCCCATGATCGTCACCAGCACGACGATGACTTGCGCGATGCCTTTGTTCAGCAGCGTGTGGGCTATGTCGGGGACGACTTGGCCGTCGTTCTTCAGCCACGCCTCTTCATGCGGAAACGCGCGCTCGAGCAGCGCGATCGCGATGGCCAGCGCAATGTAGGCGACATTGAACACGAGCACGGGCTGCCCGATCTGAATGCCATAGGCGACCGCTGCGGCCGATGCCGCGAACAACAACGGCCACCATGCGTATGAGAAGGCGTGACGCATCGATGTTCCACTGTGCGGGACCGACGTCTTATAGACCTGTCGTTTGATGGGCGGAAGTGTGCCCGGTCACGCCACGGCGCGGCGATATCCGGTCCCGTCGAGGGCGTAAATCACTGTTTCGTGCTCCCGCCCCCGCAGTTGCGTTGGACCGACGAATTTCAGCTTTTCGACCAGCTGACGCTCGATGCGCATTTCCTGCTCGACGGCCTTGACCAAGGCTTCGCTGGCGACCAGGCGGGTGCCGAGTTCCTTCGAAAGCGATTGCAGGCGGCTTGCGACGTTCACCGTATCGCCGACGACCGTGAACGTCATGAGGCGCTCGCTGCCGACGTCGCCCAGCATCACGTGACCGTAGTGCAGACCGACCCCGATTTGGACGTCGAACTTGCCCTGTGCCACGCGTTCAGTGTTCCAGCGGGCGATCGCTTCGATCATCGCGTAGGCGCAGGCGAGCGCGTCGCCGGCGTCGCCGTCGCCGCGGTCCGGCGCGCCGAAGACCGCGAGTAAGCCGTCGCCCAGGATCTTGTCCAGCGTGCCGCCGTGCTTGAAGATCACGTCTTCCATGCGGGCGTGAAATTCGCGCAGGAACGCCATCGCTTCTTCCGGCTGCATGGACTCGCAGCGCGTGGTGAAGCCACGGATGTCGGCGAATAGCACGGCGACGGCTTGGCGGCGCGTGGCACCGAACGGTTGCTCGCGCGCGGAGAGTTCGTCGACGATCTTCGGCGAGAAATGGCGCGCGAGGTTTGCGCGTGCGCGCTCCGAAGTGGCCGCAGCGAGGACGAGGCGGCGGGAGCGCCAGACCGCGACGGCGAGACCTAAGGCCAGGAAGGCTAGGACAACGTAGTCGTACAGCACTTTGATCACCGGTAGGTATGAGGGATCACCGTATTCGCGCCACATCTCTTGGCCGCCGGTCAACGTGAAGAACGTGCCGGGTGTTGCCGCGGCTGCGCCGACGACTGTGCCCCAAGCGACCGTGATGCAGAGGCCCGTCCACAGTATGAAGCGCGGCGAATAGCTGAACGCGCCGTGGATCAGGAAGGCGACGAAGAAGAGCAGCGCGCCTTCCTTCACGGCCAGCGCCACCGGCGGCAGATCGCTCGCGAAGGAATTGCGCACGATCAGCAGCCAGGCGAGGTAGGCGCAGTCGACCGCGATGAAGACGTACTTGGCCCAAATGGCTTGTGGCCAGCGGCGGAGCGTTTCGAATTGTGCGAGGCCGATGGCTGCGATGCCGAGCGGCATCAGCAACAGGAACAACCAGCCGTCGCCGACAAACGAGCCCGTCGCTGCGAACAAAAGAACGAGCGCAATGACGATCACCGCGCGGACGGCGCAGGCGAGCATCAGGCCTGAGCGCTCCGTGTCGTGGAACGACGTCAGCAGGCGGTCCGCCATGCCGGGGTCGTAACCCGACGGCACGACGCCCGCGACGAACGCGCGCAATCTCGGAAATATCCCCGCCACTTTCTGAATCACTCCGCTCTGCGGCGGAACATAGGCGATGTTTTCCGTAGGCGCCTACAACCGGGGACTGTGCGGGCCTGCTCTTTTGCGTGATTGACGCCGGCGCGCGGCCTGGCGCACGCTTTTCCCGTTACGTTGGTCAAGGGAACCCGGTGCGAAACCGGGGCTGCCCCCGCAACTGTAAGCGACGGTGCATCGGCCATAACGCCACTGATCTCTTCAAGATCGGGAAGGCGGCCGGTGAAGTGTCGCGGAGCCAGGAGACCTGCCAGCGTGAGTCACCCCTCTTCGGCGCGGCGGGCGCTGGCGAGACGGATCCCTCCGGCGCGGTGACGTTGAGCTTTGCGGGCCGTGGTGGCGCGTGAGGTTCACGGGCGCCTGGCAGGGATGCATGCGCCCGAAGTCACAAGCTTTGGGGTGTACATGTCTCGTTTCATTCTTCTTTCTTCAGCTGCGTTGGTTTCGCTTTTGGCGGCGCCCGTGCGCGCCGATGAGCCGGTCGAAAAAGTCGTCGTTACTGCGAGCCGGATCGGCGCAGTTTCCCCCGATCGGCTCGGCACGGCGGTTACTGTTATCGACCGTTCTCAGTTGGAAGAGCGGCAGACCGTTTTCTTGTCGGATGCTTTGCGCGATGTGCCGGGCGTTGCGGTCAGCCGTCTGGGTGCGCCCGGAAGCTTGACGCAGGTGCGCATGCGCGGCGCCGAGGGGAACCACACGCTGGTGCTGCTCGACGGCGCCGACATCAGCGATCCGTACGCTGGCGAGTTCGACTTCGCGGGGCTAGTCGCTGGCGACATCGAACGGGTCGAAATTCTGCGCGGAAGCCAGAGCGCGCTCTACGGTTCCGACGCTGTGGGCGGGGTGATCAATATCATCCCACGGCGCGGCAGCGGCGCACTTGGGTTCGAAGCGTTCGCGCAAGGTGGATCGTTCAACACCTGGCAGACTGGCGCAAATGCGGGCTACGGCGACGACACGGCGGATGTTTTTCTCAGTGCCAGCCATCAGGCGACATCTGGCACGAATATTTCGCGTTTCGGATCGGAGCACGATGGCGAGCGAGACTCGTCGCTTTTCTTCAATGCGGGC
This sequence comes from Alphaproteobacteria bacterium, assembly GCA_013140995.1. Classification (GTDB taxonomy): domain Bacteria; phylum Pseudomonadota; class Alphaproteobacteria; order Micropepsales; family Micropepsaceae; genus SZUA-430. The sequence continues at coordinate 34,846 of JABFRX010000286.1, forward strand.
CTGCGTCCCGCGGAGAATATCGAGCTTCGGGCTCTGCTGCGCTACGTCGACACATACGCGGAGACGGACCCGCAAGACTTCAGTTTCCCGCCCACGCCGACGTCGGGTTTCATCGTCGACGGCGACGAGAAGACGACCACGACCCAACTCTACGGCGCGGTCTCGGCGGAGGTTTCCGCTCTCAGCGATCGCTGGCAGACGCGGCTGACTTACGCGTTCGCGGATGTGGCGCGCGACAATTTCGGGTCGCTGTTTTCGGCAAGCGAAGGGGATCGTTCGAAACTGAGCCTCGTCTCGGGCTTCGGATTCGACACAGGCGAGGCGCAGCACAAGCTCGCCGGCGCCGTCGACTGGCGGTGGGAGAGTTTCTCGAATGCGGTACCCGCATTCGCCATTCTGGCACGCGGCGACACGGACACGACCGGGTTTGTCGGCACGTATGACCTCTCGTTCGGCGCGTTCGACGGTGGGATCGCGTTCCGGCACGACAGCAACGACCGGTTCAAAGACGCCGACACGTACCGTGTCCAGGCAAGCTACCGGCTGACC
>JABFRX010000076.1 GCA_013140995.1 Alphaproteobacteria bacterium
CCAAACGGCGTCAGGTCCTTACCCAATCGCGAGGCGTCGCCCTTCGCCCACGCACTCCCGGTAAATCCTACCGCAAGCGCACAGGCCGTCAGTAACATCAACTTCTTCGTCACAGTTTTCCTCCACCTAGTTTTCAAGTTCGTTACGGTTACGCCCCCGCCCGAAAGGCACGTGTCCGCTATTTGCCGTAGTTGTACTCTGAGTTAGGGCCGGTCGCAAATAGGCCCACTCCGACAGGGTCGGAATGGGCCGAAAGCTTAACGATTCGCTTAAAACGTGTAGCTGGCCGTCAGAGACGCGAAATCGGTGTCTTTGGCCTTGTTGGCGATATGGCCGCCAAAGAAGTTCGAGTAGCTCGCGCCGATACGGAAGTTGTTGTTCAGCGTGCCGGTTACGCTGACGCCGATCGTCTGACGGTCCTCTAGGTAGTTGCCATAGGGCGCGGGTGTCGAGCCCTCAAAGTCGTAGCTGTAGACGATCTGGGGGGCAACGGTGAAGCCGGTGTCCATGAAGTTGTTGTACTCGACACGAGCGAGCAGAACGAGGCCCGCCGACCAATCGGTCGGGCGGCAGTTCGCACTCGACTTCCTGTCAAGCGCCAAGAACGCGCCAGCCGGCAGATCGGTGCCTTGGCAACCGAGATTTTGGTACTGCGTCACGGTCGATCGCAGCGCGGGCGCCAGGTTATCAATCCACGTGTCTTCGACGTTGGGGACGTGCACCAACCCAACCTCGGTCACCAATATGCCCAAGTCGGACCCGAGCGCGTCGACCCACCAATCGGACGCGGTGAACGTCGATGTCGTGCCGATCTGTGCGGTGTACATGTCGTTCTCGAAGTAGCCCTTCTGATAGCCATTTTGACGGCCGCACTGCGGCTTCACGCCGGTGCCGTCAGGAGTGGCCGCCGCACCCAACGAGTTGCCGGCAACAGCAAACAACCCGTTGAAGAGGCAGCCGTCCACTAGCAAGGCAATCGTCAGAGAGTCGGTATCGACTTGGAACGGCGCGTTGCTACGATACGACACCTCACCCTGAACGCCCCACCCCCACAACGTCGTGTTGAACGACATGCCAAACTGCTGGATGTCTTCCGGGTATTCCAAGATCACACCAGCGCTCGTGCCCGATGCGTTGAACAACTCTCCACCATTCGCCATCTGCGGTAGTTGATCGATGCCCGGCGTGTTGGGGCCTGCAGCGCCGTTCGTATCGACGAGGCTGGTTTGAACCCATGTCAGCATACAATTCAGCTGGGCCATGGTGTACTGGTTCTTATAGCCGAGGGTCGGATCGTTGTAGAACGGCAAGCCCCAAGCCGCGACGGCATTCGGCAATGCGTTGCCAGGATCGCTGATCGGTGTCGCCTGCATCTGGGCGACCGCGTTGGTCCCCATGACCGCCGGATTTAGAGCTGTCGATAAATTTGTGAAGGCCTGCGCGACTGTCGTCGCGGGAGGCAGCGCCAGAAGTGTGCTTCCTGCCGTGAGGCAGCCGGACGCCGGCAATGCCCGACTGGTGATGCCACCCGTCGTCGCCTGGGCTTCCTCACTGAAAATAAAGAAACCGAGATCGCTCACTCCGGGCACCGCAGTCTCGCTCACAAACGGGAGGCGGCTGTGGTAGTTCTGGAAGTAGAAGCCGAACTCCGTCCCTCCGAGATCCTCGGCATAGTACCGTGCCGAAACGCCGTATGTGCCCATGTCGTCTGCTTCGCGATCAAGTCCGCGTCCCAGCATTCCCTGCGTCGCAGTAGTCATGCCGTCGTCGGCCCCAAGCGTGTCGATCAGACCGAAGCGCACGGCCTCGTGTTGGCCAATCGTGTAGCGGGTCAAGCTGTCAATGAAGATGCTGTCGGAACAATCCAGGGCGTTGTTGTCCAAGCCCGCGGCGCTGGGTGCCAGACCGAATGTCGTCGGGTCAGGAATGTAGCCCAGTTGTTGGGCGCGGCGCGTGCCGGAACCGGCTGCGGCGTGACAGTTGCGCCTGGCCCCCGAAAACGGGCTACCCGTCACCATGCTGAAGCGATCGCGGTTACCGCCAAAGCCGCTACCTGCCGCAACCACGTCCGCGCCAGAGAACGCTGTGCCGGACGGATCAAGCTCAAACGGCTCCCAGTCCAGTGCGTAATAGCCTGAGAGTGAGATGTCGGCTGGCAACGAGATCGAACCGTAAAGGGCGTTCACCGGAACCAGAGCTTCCTTGATTTCCGAACCGGGGCGCCGGAATGCGCCGACGTCGATCGGATTGAAGACATTCAGACCGTTCAGAAGGAAGGTGCTCTCACCCCAGTTGATGACTTGTTTGCCGAGGCGAAGATTCACCGGCATTTCGGCGACCGTGTAGTCGGCGGAGACGAACAGATCGAGGAGTTCATAGTTGCGGCCGACGTCGCCGATGGCGTCATCAGTTACGAGAGAGCGGTCACCTGCTCCTTTGTCGGCCAAAAGAACGTCGTAGAAGCCGATTGCGCGCGCGAAGACCTTGTAGTTTGCCCAGGTCATCTGCAGGTCGTGGGTTGCCTTGAATGTCGCGCCGATCAAATCGCCGTTGTCAAAATTGAGCCGGCCGTCGTCCGCGTTGAGCGAACCGTCAAAATTGTCCCGCGGGTTCAATGTGTAGACGTATGTATTCGGACAGCCTGTCGGACAGATTCCGGCGACGCCCCCCGCGAAAGAGAACGAGGTACCGGTGCCGCTAACCGCGCCAGGAAGGACGATAGCGCCGAGAGATAGGTCAGAGCGCGGATCAACCGGGCCGCCATTGCCTTCGTTCAAGAACTGTGTTTCCCGATCCGTCGTGCGCATCGAGGCGCCGAAGGAGACGGTCGTGTCGAATACGATGTCGACGTCGCCGAACTTCGTTTCGACCGCGCGTCCGCTCGTCGCGCTCAAGAGCGAGAGAGCCGCGACGGAACACATAAGGCCTGCGCGCTGCAATTTGGTCGACATTTCAACTCCCCTCTTGCGCCGCAGGCCACGATCCCGCGTTACGCCGTCATAGTGATTTCGCGCTCGAGCA
>JABFRX010000002.1 GCA_013140995.1 Alphaproteobacteria bacterium
TGCTGCACTTGGCTCGTGCCCTCGTAGATGCGGAAGATACGCACGTCGCGGTAGAATCGCTCAACACCATAGTCGCTGACATACCCCGCGCCGCCATGGATCTGCACCGCGCGGTCGGCGACGCGGCCCACCATCTCGGACGCGAAATACTTCGCGCAGGCTGCTTCCATCGTGACGCTTTCGCCCGCGTCGCGTTTGCGCGACGCATCGAGGACCATGCAGCGCGCGGCGTAGGCTTCCGTCTTCGAATCCGCCAGCATCGCTTGGATCAACTGAAACTCAGCGATCTTCTGGCCGAACTGTTCGCGCTCCAGCGCGTACTTCGCGGCGTCGCGGATCAGCCGCTCGGCGACACCCACGCACACCGCCGAAATGTGCAGCCGCCCGCGATCCAACACCTGCATCGAAATCCGAAAGCCCTGCCCTTCCGTGCCCAGCAAGCAACTCGCAGGCACCCGGCAATCCTCAAACACCACGTCGCAGATGTGCGCGCCCTGCTGGCCCATCTTGCGTTCGGGCTTGCCGATCGCGATGCCCTTGAGGTTCGACGGCACGAAGAAGGCGCTAATCCCGCCGGCCCCCTTGTTGCCGGGATCGGTGCGCGCCATCAGCGTGAACACCGCCGCCTTGTTCGCGTTCGTGATGTAGCGCTTCGTGCCGTTGACGACGTAGTAATCGCCTTGCCGGATCGCCGTCGTGCGCAGCGATGCGGCGTCCGATCCGGCGCCTGGTTCTGTCAGACAAAAACTAGCGATCGCCTCACCGCTGGCGAGCTTGGGCAACCACTCGCGCTTCTGGTCGTCGCGTCCGAACATGACGACGCCCTGGCTTCCGATGCCGACATTCGTCCCGATGACGGAGCGAAAGGCCGGCGAGGTCTGCCCCAACTCGAAGCAAACCAAAACCTCTTCCTCCATGGTGAGCCCAAGGCCGCCGTACTCCACCGGGATCGACATCCCAAAGAGCCCAAGCTCGCGCAAATCGCGCACCACGTCGTCCGGAACGAGGTCTTCCCGCGCTACCTTGTCCTCGAGTGGCACCAGCCTCTCGCTAACAAAGCGGCGGACGGAGGAAACCAGTTGTTCGCGCGTTTCGAGGTCTAAAGGCATGCTAAAGTCCTGAAGCTGAAGACGAATCCGGTACGCGTGCAGAAAAACAGCATTGATTCAGGCGCTACGCCGCTACATCCGCAGAGTTACGCCAAAAACCGCGCTACAAAGGTGCTACCATGCCGCTACTTGTAGCGGGTACATCCACTCCCTTGTAGCGGCCCTTTCGCGGTGGAAACAGACGCGAGACATCGGCCGAGAACATAACAGGAACATAGATCATAGTCAAGTCTGGCTTATCCCGACTTCGCCTGTCAGGCGAAGAGACTCGCGGTACCGATGGCCTTTGTGTTTAGAACTCACCTTCGCCAAGGGGATTGGGGACCTATGAGAAATCTGTTCGCGGCACTCGCGCTCGCCGCTGTTGGCTTTTTCGCACCGGCCCAAGCCGCCGACGACAAGGCGACGAAACCCGCCGCCTCGCTCGAAGAACTCGACAAGCGCCTCGCCGGCACGTTCGCGAAGGCAAAAGTGCCGGGCGTGTCCGTCACCATCATCGAGGGCGGTCAGATCGTCCTGACGAAAGGCTACGGCTACGCCGATCTCAAAACCAAAAAACCGGTCACGCCTGAAACCGTCTTTCGCGCGGGCTCCATCAGCAAGAGCATCACCGCCATCGCCGTCATGATGCTGGTCGAGGAAGGCAAGCTTAGCCTCGACGCGAAGCTCGCCGACCTGATGCCCGAACTGAAATATGACAACCCCTGGGAAAAGACCGACCCAATCCGCCTCGTGCACCTGTTGGAGCACACGGCAGGCTTCGACGACATCACGTTCCGCCACTATTTGCTCGAAGGCAAAGACGTGCCGCTCTCGGACGCGGTCAATCAATACGGGCCCTACAAGAGCCGCTGGAAGCCCGGAACGATGACGTCTTACTGCAACGCGGGACCCGTGATCGCCGGACGGATCATCGAAAAGGTCTCAGGACAGCGGTTCCAGGATTTCATCGCAACCCGCCTGACCGGCCCGCTCGCGATGGAAAGCGCCTACTGGACGCGCGAACCGCAAATCACGGACCGCCTCTCGAAGAGTTACAAGGACACCGAAGGCAACGAAGAACCGTTCGTCGAGATCCTGGCGCGCCCCTCAGGCTCGCTGAACGTCACGTCGAAAGACCTAGCGAAGCTGCCGCTGCTGATGCTCGGCCGCGGCACGCTGGACGCAAAGACCTATCTCAGCACCGCTTCCGTCGAACGGATCGAGCGCCCTGAGAGCAACGACGGCGCACGCGCCGGCCTGAAATACGGCTACGGGCTCGGCAACATGGTCTATGCCGGCAAGAAAGGCGTCTTCCACGGCCATGACGGCGGCATCGACGGCTTCGTTTCGAAATACGAATACGCCCCCGGCCAAGGCGCGGGCTTCGTGGTCATGGCGAACCTGGGCGCGTCGGAGGTCTTCACGGCCGGCGAGGAGATCAGAAGTTATCTCGAACGCAACTTTGCCGAGGTGAAGACCGTCGCAATGCCCCTAGCGCCCGCGGATCTCGAGAAGTTCGCTGGCTTCTACCAATCGATAACGCCACGTCAGCAAAAGCTCGCAGTCCTCGAAAGCATCTTCGCCTGGCAAACCGCGCGCGCGAAGGGCGGCGAACTCGAATTCAACGACACGAAACGCATCCACGTCGGCAACAACATGTTCCAGAAGACCGACAAAGCCGTCCCCAATATCGTCTTCGTGCCCAAGGGCGACGAAATGCTGATGTTCACGCCGACCGGCGCGGACCGCAAAGTGCCCCTTCCGGAACTCATCGGCAAAGCCGCCATGGCGGGCGTGTACCTGCTCGCTCTCGTTTTATCCGCGCTCTATATGCTGCTCTGGATCCCAAGCGCGTTCATGGGCCGCTTGGCCGAACGCGGCGGCGTGACGATCAGACTACTGCCCTGGTTCGCGA
>JABFRX010000003.1 GCA_013140995.1 Alphaproteobacteria bacterium
TTCCAGTGTTGCCGCGAGGAAGATGCGGCAGGTGGTGGCTTCTTGCGGCGTTGGTTTGTTTTCGGGCGGCACGCAGCGTACGGCGTTCGTGATGCGGCAGTCGGCGAGTGTCAGGGTGTCGCCGGGGCGGGCTTCGTATTTGCCTTTCGCGAAACCGTATTTCAGCAGCGTGGCGTAGAGCAGGTCGCCCGCGTAGTCGCCGGTGAACGGGCGGCCGGTGCGGTTTGCGCCGCTTACGCCGGGGGCGAGGCCCACAATGAGGAGGCGCGCGTCTGCTTTGCCGAAGCTTGGGACGGGCGCGTTGAACCAGGTTGGTTCCTTCTTCGCGTTGGCCGCGCGGTAGGTGGCGAGGCGGGGACAGAGAGGGCAGTCGCGCGGCGGCTCTTCCATCGCACGCAGAGCTGCACTTTGTACGCCGCGCATCGGTCGCCGCTCCAAAATCTTGCGGCCGTCTAGTAGCGCATTGAGGAGCGCGCGCAAGAGGGATGATTTCGCCGTCGCCTTGAGGCAAAGTGCATTTCCGGCATTGGAGAGACGTTCATGTTCAGTCACGTGACGCTTGGGACCAACGACTATGCGAAGGCAGAGAGGTTTTACGACGCTGTGATGGCGGCGCTGGGTCATCCCGTGATGTTCAAGACCAACGGTTGGGGCGCCTACGGCACCGAGACAGGGCCGAAGGTTTTCATCGTGCCGCCGTTTGACGGAAAGCTTGCGCGCGCGGGCAACGGCGTGCATGTCGCGTTTCTGGCGCAGGACCGCGCGACGGTCGATGCGTTCCACACGGCCGCGCTCGCGAACGGCGGCAGCGACGAGGGCGCGCCGGGACTGCGGCCGCACTACCACAAGAACTACTACGGTGCGTATGTGCGCGACCCCGACGGGAACAAGCTTCAAGCGGTGTGCCACCGTGCGTCGGTGCAGTAATTTTGAAACGCCAAGCACGCCAAGCTGCTCGTGTGCGCTCGTAGACGGCGGCGTTGTGGTGAGGTTGAAAAAAGAAGAGCAACACAAAGATCGCGTTTGGTGGCACGCACGAACGGCTTGGCGTGCTTGGCGTTTCAAAATTCAGCTTCGCCGAACCTGTTGACTACTTAGCCTTCATCCAGTCCGCTTGCCTTGCCCAAAATCCGGTGACGGTTCGCACCAGCCAGCGGGGGTTTACTTGGGCCCAGGCGGCTGCGACTTGGTTGGGGAGGCCGGGGACGAGGATTGTTTGGCCGGACATTGTTGCGCGGTAGGCTTGGGCTGCGACCTGTTTCGGGTCGGAGATTAGGAACGAGGGCATCGACTGCGCGGTTTCTGATGCGGCCTTCACTTCGGCCACCATGTTCGTGTCGGTGAGGCCGGGGCAGAGGGCGGTCACGCGCACGCCGGTGCCGCGCAGTTCTTCGGAGAGCGATTCCGTGAGCGAGAGGACGTAGGCTTTGCTGGCGGCATAGACCGCCATCGATGGGATCGGCTGGAACGCGGCCAGGGAGGCCACGTTCAGGATGCGGCCGAAGCGGCGCTCCAGCATGTGCGGCAGCAGGTAGGACGTGAACGCGGTCAGGGCCGCGATGTTCAGCGAGACCATCTGCTGAAACTTCTCGGCGTCCGTGTCGGCGAACGGGCCCACGTCGATGATGCCGGCGTTGTTCACCAGAATGTCGATTTCGACGCCGTGTTCCTGCAGCGTTTCGACGACGGATTTCGGGCCTTCGGGTAGGCTCAAGTCCGCCGCGATCACGAGCGCGTCGGTGTCGTGCGCGGCGTTCAATTCGCCGGCGAGCGCCATCAGCTTGTCTTCGCTGCGGGCGACGAGAACCAAGTGGTGGCCGTGCTTTGCGAACTCGCGCGCGAGTTCGGCGCCGATGCCGGCCGAGGCACCGGTGACAAGCACACGGCCCAGCTGACGCTCACCCATGAGCGTCGGCTTCTTCGCTTTCCGTTCGGGTTTCTTCTTGCCACGGGGCATTCGACGCAATCCCCTTCAGGCGCCTCCGTAAAACTCCCCCGTGCGGTTGGCCCACACGAGGGAGTGGCTTAGACGGAGCCCCTGTTCTCTTTAAGCCGCGCGGCGAACCGACGCGACGAACTGCGTGATCGGCTTCATGGTCTTCTGACCGCTTTCGCCCACGATCTCGCTGACTTCGCGGATCTGGCGGATCGAGCGGCGGAAGAGTTCCGTCACGGTTTGGCTCTGAATCTTCACCGCGTCGGCGAAGGTTTCGGCCTGGAGCGTGTCGCGCAGAGCTTCGAAGCTCCACACAACGTTGCTTTGCGCGTTGTCGACGAGCTTCAGCGCGACCTTGCGGCCTTCGTCGCCGAACGTCTCACCGGCTTCGCGGAACGCTTCGCCGGCGTCGCGCAGGCCGTCCTGCACGCGCGAAACGAAGTGCGTCGCTTGGGTGCGCATGCCGTTCACGTCGGCAAACGTTTCGAACTTCGGCTGGGCCTTCGTGCGGCCGGTCGCCTTTTTCTTTGCTTTCGCCATTTTCTTAAGTCTCCGTCTTAAACCAGGGTTTTGAAACTATGCCGCGAGTTTCGCGGCGGCTTTCTCAGCGGACTTAGCGTGATCGACGATCAGCGCGGTGATCCGCGGGAGAAACTTTTTCGGCAGGTCGTGCGCCATGCCATCGATGATTTCGAGCCGGGCGCCTTTGATGTTGCGCGCCGAGTCTTTGCCGCCTTCAAGCGGCGCCAAGGGGTCCTTCGAGCCGTGGATCACGAGCGTGGGTGCCGTAATCTTTCTCACGTGGGGACGAAGGTCGCCGGTTGCAATGATTGCGGCGAGTTGCCGCCGTATACCCGCCGGGTAGTACGAACGGTCGAATGCTATCTCGAGTTTCTTTTCGGTCTCGCTGATGTCGTCGCCTTCGGTCTTGATCAGGCTGAACATGGCGATCGAGCGCTTGATGATTTCGTCGCGGGTGTTCGCTTTCGCGCGGTTCAAGAACAGGGGCACAGTGATGCGCGGGCTGGGGCCGCCGATGCGCGGGTTCAGCGTGCCGGACATGATCGAGGTCAAGGACGCGACGCGGTTCGGGTGCGTGCCCGCCATCAACTGCGAGATCATGCCGCCCATCGACACGCCGACGAGGTGCGCCTTTTTGATTTTGAGCGCGTCCATGAGGCCGACGGTGTCGGCCACCATGTCGTGTAGCGTGTAGGGGGCGAGGCCTGAAAAGCCAATAAGGCGCGCCGCCGTCTGGACGATCGGGTTCGGCGCGCTCTTGCCGTGGAGCTTCGACGTCAGGCCTATGTCGCGGTTGTCGAAGCGGATGACGCGGAAGCCTGCATCCGTGAGCGTTTTCAACATCGCGTCCGGCCAGAACGTCATTTGCGCCGCAAGTCCCATGATGAGCAGGAGCACGGGACCGTCTTTCGGCCCCATGTCCTCGTACTCGATCGTCAGGTTGTTGGCTTTGACTTGCAGCATCGGTTTGGTTCGTTACTCGGCAGCCGACACGATGGTCAGCTTCGGTTTCTTCTTGTGGGACTTCGCTTTCCTCTTCGCGGGCGCCGAACTTTCGGGAACGACGGCGACAGGAACGGGTTCGACCTTCGGTGCGGCGACCGGCTTCTTCATTGCAGCCGCCTTGAGTTCCTCAAACGATTCCTGCAGGCAATTCGCGTAGTTTTCCGGATCCGGCATGATCGCTCGATCGGACGTGAACGCCACCGAGATGCGGCCGCAGTAGCTGAAGACCGGGTGGATGATGCCCATGCCTTCGAACACGGGGCCCATGCCGAACTGCGTCACGAGACGTGCGCCGTTCATGTAGAGCGGAACCGGCGGGCCCGGGATGTTCGTGATCACCGTGTTGAACATCGGCGCGATGCGGTTCGCCATGCCGAGGCGCACGTAGAGCCGCGCGGCGAGGCCCGACAGCGTCGACGGCATCAGACGCGCGTACTCCGTCATCTGACGGGCGCCGGCGGCGTTCGTCAGCGCCTTCGAGTTTTCGGCTTCTTCGTGCACGTATTGCAGGCGGCCGAACGGATCGGCGATGTTGGTGCCGATCGGGATCGTCATTGCGGCCACTTGGTTGCCGAGCGCGCCGCGCTCGTCCTTCGCGCGGACGGAGATCGGGGCCATGGCCACCATTGATTCCGACGGAAGCTCGCTCTTGCCCTTGAGATACTTGCGCATCGCGCCGCCGACGATGGCGACGACGACGTCGTTGACCGTTGCACCTTGCCAGCGCAGGCGGATGTCTTTGATCTCGTTCAGCGAGAAGTCGCGGCCGTCAATGACGCGGTTCTGCGTGACCGAGCCGTTGAAGCGCGTGCGCGGCACGCGGCCTATCGAGGTGCGGAAATTGCCGCGGATGAGGCCCATTGCCGACTTCAAGAGGCCGGGCGCAACGTCGCCCGCCATACGGGCGAGGCGCACGGGCGTCGCCAGCGTGTTGATCTGCGCGCGGGCGAGTAGTTCGACGGAGGTCGGCGTGCGTTCAGGGACCCACGCGCGGTCCGGCGCGCTTATCGCGCCCGTGTTGTCGAGGCTGTGCACGGCGTTCATGATGTCGACGCCGGAGACGCCGTCGATCGCGGCGTGGTGGATCTTCGAGACGATCGCGTAGGAGCCTTTCGGCACGCCCGGAACGTTGTTCAGGCCTTCGATGACGGTGAATTCCCAAAGCGGCTTCGTCAGGTCCATCGGGCGCGAATGAAGGCGCGCGGCTTGGATGCAGAGTTGGCGCCAGTCGCCCGGTTGGGGAAGCGCAATGTGGCGCACATGATATTCGAGGTCGAAGTCGGGATCGTCGATCCAATACGGATAATCGAGACTGAGCGGAACGTTTGCGAGCTTGCGGCGGAAGCTTTTTGCGAGGTGCAAACGTTCTTCAATGTGAGTCAGGATGTCTTTGAAGCGTACGAACGAATTCGGTGCGGTCGAGGGGTCGTAGATTGCGATTGAGCCGATATGCATCGGCGTGCGCGGCGTTTCTAGGTACAGAAACGCGGTGTCCATCGGTGAGAGTTGTTCCATGTTTCCTGCCTTGTTTTGTTCGTTCAAGCTGTTGCCGAATTGACTCTCAGGTCCGAAGAAATTCTCACGCGATCGACGGGTTAACACCAGACGGAGCGGGCTGTTTCCCGTCCCAGTTACTTCGCAGGTGCATATAAGAAAATGGAGTTGCCTTCAATGGTGCATTGCACAAAAGTAACCGATGACATTCCGTCACCGTTCAATTTGCGCCAAAAACGTTGATTAATCCTGGACTTAAACTGACTAGAGTTATGGGCGCGACAGTCCGTCGCGCGCTCTGAGACCGTTCAGGAAGAGGTCCAAAGTCTGCCAATGCGCCTCGGCGGCGCGCTTCGTATCGCCCGTCCGGGCCCAGGTGATGGCCAGCGCATTCCAGGCGGCTACCAGCGCCAAAGCGGCCGTTTCCGGCTCAATTTTTGAGCTGAACTCGCCTGATTTTTGACCATCGCGCACGACCGTGCTGACGATGCCCAAAAGGCCCGACGAGACCTCATTGAAAGTCGCGCCGGACGCAGGTTGCGAGATGAGCTCCAGGACGATCTGGCGCATCAGGTGACGGTGCGTGCCCCATTCGGTTAGGTATATTTTCAGGAGCGCTTGCAGACGCTCGGACGCGTTCAAACCGTCGCTCGCCAGCTGCTCTTCGACCTTCGCCGCGACATCTTCGTTGTAGGCGAGCGCAAGCGCCGCTTTGTTGCGAAAATGTAAGAAAAACGTAGCGTTTGCGACGTCGGCCTCGACGCAGATGTCTTCGATTTTGACCTGGCCGTACGGCTTGTCCGCCATCAATTTGAGCGCTGCATCCAGGATGCGGCGGCGGGTTTCGAGCTTCTTGCGTTCGCGTCTCGACATGCGGTTGTCCCAAGCCCCACGGCGCGGTTCGACGGTCTCATAGCTGCCAGGCATCGAAACCATCCCTCGCAACCGCAATAGTTGCGCCCCATCTCTAACGTTAGAGACGACTCTAGGCTGGCGATTGTACCCCATGCAACCCTTTGATCGGTCGCTCGTTATTTAGACAGGCGGGCTTGGCATGTGCCGGGTCTTGCACTTAGCGTTTAGGGTGTGTCGAGTGTGATGACTCGTACAAGTAGCGGGGGCATACAGATGGCCGTAGTAGACGCTGCGTCGCTTGGCGTTGAGAAGATCAGACCGCCATCTTTGGCGTTGGCCCTGACAGAGGCCGGACGGGCCGTCGGCGACTTCATAAGTTTGCAAGGCGCCTCGCCGCTTCTCACGTTCGCACCGAAGGGTGATGGACATCCGGTCATGGTGTTGCCCGGATTTTTGGCAGGCGGGGTGACGACAGCTCCCCTTCGCCGGTTCTTGACGTCCAAAGGATATGACACCCATTGCTGGGGCTTAGGCCGCAATCTGGGTCCGCATGCGATCGGGCCCGAGGGCGAGCTGCTCGGCCAGCGGCTTGAGTCGATTTACCGCAAGACCAAACGCAAGGTCAGCCTTGTCGGCTGGAGCCTCGGCGGAATCATGTCGCGCGAATTGGCCAAGCGGTATCCGAAATACGTGCGCCAAGTGATCACGCTGGGCTCGCCGTTCGGCGCGAACCCGCGCGCCAACCATGTGTGGCGTATCTATCAAGCGGTGACGGGGCAGGACCTCGATCCCGTCGTGATGCAAGAGGTGTTCGACAACCTCGCCGAAGCGCCGAAGGGCATCCCCTCGACGGCGATCTACTCGCGCGGCGACGGCGTCGTCGCTTGGCAGATGTGCGTCGAGAAGAAGTCGAAGACGACGGACAACATCGAGGTCTATGCGTCGGTCAGCCATTGTGGGCTCGGCGTGAATCCGGCGGTGTTCTTCGCGGTCGGCGACCGGTTGGCGCTGCCCGAGAAGGAATGGGCGCCGTTCGACCGCTCGGTCTCTACGTGGCGGCGGTTCGCGTATCCGTCGAGCGGGCACTGAGAGCTACTCAACTATCGCTGAGTTTTTTGGCACTTGCGGCGGCCTCGCCGGCGAGCGCCGATGCGTCGTGGTGCAGCGGCGGCGAGCGCGCGGCGCTTCGCGGGCAGGCGCCGTCGATGTTCAATCCCTCAGAGTTCGTTTTGCCGAAGGAGCCTGCGGTCAAAGGCGTGGCGCAGGGTTCGGTCGATCTATTGGTTACGCTCGATGCAGACGGCCGGGTTGTAACCGCGTGCGTCCTTGAGAGCGATCCTAAGGGCGTGTTCGAACAGGTAACGGTCGAGGCCGTGCGGCAGTGGCGCTATGCGGCCGCGGACGTGGCGACCCTCCCAGACCAGCGCATGAAGGTGCACGTCGGCTTTGCGATGAGGTGAGGCGGTCCCAGGTTTTGCTAGTCTCGATACGCCGGTGGGTATGGTGTCCCCAGGGTGCGGTAGCGCCTGGCTAGTTCGTCGGCGCGGGAGTCCATCGGTTGTTGGACGCCTTTGATCAGGACCGCGATGGGTTGCGTGCTGGGTTCCAGCGGATCGCCGGTCCAGACTACGATGTCGGCTTGCTTGCCGCGTTCGATCGAGCCGACCTTCGTTTCGCCGAAGATGCGCGCGGGGTTGATCGTGAGTGCGGCCAGCGCCGCGTTGTGCGGCAGTCCGTGGGCGACGGCGTTCCCGGCGTTGTAGCGGGCTTCTCTGAGGCGCGAGGCGCCGTCGCCGTTTGCGATGGCGATGGTCACCCCGGCGGTATGCAGCCTCGCTGCGTTTTCCATCGTGGAGCCGCGGGCTTCGAAGCTCGAGGGCAGGTTCGCGGTCGGGTTCAGCAGAACCGGTACGCGGGCGCGCGCGATTTCGTCCGCCATCATCCAGCCTTCTTCGGCGCCCGAGAGCACGATCTTCAGGCGGTATTCGCGGGCGATTTTCAGCACCTCGCGGATGTCGGCTGCGCGGTGGACGCCCACGATCAGTTTCGTGCGGCCTTGCACGACGGGGATGAGCGCGTCGAGGTCGGCTTTCGTGAAGCGCAGGTCGCGCGTGCCACCGGTGTTGTAGGCGCCGCGGCGGCGTGCATACCAGCGTACGTCGTCGAGGTCGGCGCGCAGTGCCGTGATCGCCGAGCCGCGGGCGCCGCCGGCGCGGGCTGCTCCGCCCTCGCCGAGTTCGAGCACTTGGGCGACGCGCGAGCGTGTCACCGGATTTGCACCTTCGGCCAGCGTGATGACGGCGGCTTGGCCTGCGAACAGAAGCTCGCGGTCTTCGGCGTCCGCATAGGACGGGGTCACAAGTGCGCGGGTCACGCCGCCCAGCCTCGCGACCGGAATCGCCACCGCGCTGGCGTCGATGCCGTAGGCGATGTTGAAGGCGGCGCTGAGGCCAGAGTTCGTTGTTGCGGTGTCGTTCGTTTCCTTGACGAGATCGACTTCCAGCGCGCCGAGGTTCGTTCCAACGATGAAGAAGCCTGGCGTCACCGCGCCGCCTTTGGCGTCGATGACGATGGCGTTCGCGGGTACGCGGACGCGTGGTCCGACTTGTGCCACCCAACCGTTGTGGATCAGCACGGTGCCTTCCACGTCACCGGCCTTGCCCATCGTGTGGATGCGGGCGTTCGTGATGGCGACTGTATCGGCAGTTGCGATGTTTGCGAATAGCGTCGCAAACAGGGCGAGCAGGATGGCGAAGCGGGTCATTATTCGCCTCCCTTCGGTTGGCCGAGCATGAAGTCGGATTTCGGTTGGTAGTTTTTGTCGTTGCGGTCGTACATCAGGGCGCCGTCGACAAAGACTTTTTCGGTCTTGGCGTAGATCGAAAGCGGGTTTGCGTTCCAGAGCACGACGTCGGCCATCTTGCCCGCCTCAAGCGAGCCGGTCTTGTCCGCGATACCCATCATCTTCGCCGGGTTGGCGGTGATCCACTTGATCGCCTCGGCGTCCGATATTTTCAGGCCCTGGCGCCGGCCTGCCGCGAGTGCCGCTGCCGCCTCTTGGTTCAGGCGCTGCGAAAGTATGGCGTCATCGGAGTGGATGACGGCGCAGCCGCCGGCGGCGTGGACCAGCGCTGCGTTCGCTTCGATGCCGTCGATGGATTCCATCTTAAAGCCCCACCAGCCGGCCCAGGTGGCGACGCAAATGTCTTCTTTCGCAAGAAGGTCAGCGACTTTGTAGGCTTCGGAGCCGTGGTGGAAAGCCGAGATTTTGTAGCCGAACTCCTTTGCGATATCGATCATGATCGCCATTTCGTCGGCGCGGTAGCAGTGGTTTTGCACCAAGATCTCGCCGTTCAGGACGCCCGCCAACGTGTCGAGTTTCAGGTCGCGATCGGGTGCTTCGCCTTTGCTGTCGGCGGCGTAGTAGCCGTCCCATTTCATTGCGTACTTGGACGCTTCGAGCCAGGCTTTGCGATAGCCCGCGACGTTGCCCATCCGCGTTGCTGGCGGTTGGTTCTTCGTGCCGTAAACGCGTTTGGGGTTTTCGCCGCACGCCATTTTGAGGCCGTAAGGCGCGTCCGGAAATTTCATCGCCTGCATCGTTCTTGCAGGCACGTTCTTCAGCGTGACGGAGCGGCCCCCGAACAGGTTTGCGGAACCGGGCAAGATCAAGAGCGATGTCACGCCGCCGCGGCGCACGGCGTTGAACGCTTCGTCTTGCGGCCAAACGGAGTGTTCCGCCCAGACTTCGGCTGTGTTCGGGCTGACAGCTTCGTTGCCGTCGGAGAGCGCTTGACCGCCGGGTTGCGCATAGACACCGAGATGAGAGTGCGCGTCGATGATGCCGGGCGTTACGTACTTTCCCTTTGCATTGATTGTCGTGTAGCCGGCGGGCACCGCAACGTTGGCGCCGACGGCTTCGATTTTACCGTCTTTGATGAGCAGCGTGCCGTTCTCGATCTTGTCGCCGGTGCCGGTGAAGATCGTGGCGCCGACAAAGGCGGTGGGTGAGTTGGCAAACGGTTTGTAGGTCGAGGGGAACGGATTGGCGTCGGCTTTGGGATCGAGCTTCGGCCGTGTGATCTTCGGACCCTCGGCAGCCGTTGTGGCGCAACCGGTCACGAGCAAAGCGGCCGCCAGGCAGGCGGCTAGAATGCGTGCGTTGATCAAGTGTATGTCCCCCAAAGTCCCCTTGGGGCTTACTATTGCACTTTCGAATTGCCGTGAAAATCGCCCGATTTCGCAAACTATGGTGAACCCGGTCGTTGACGGCTCGACGACGGAGGCCTCATAAGCGCGGCTATGCCGGATTCTGCGGCGCTGGAGGGTTGGTCGATGATCGGGTTGCTTCGCGTGGCGGTGGTGTTGGTCCTCGGGCTAAGCGTTTCTGCCTGTGCGCTCAGCGAAGACACGGTGAGTCTGCAGTACCAGCCGATGCAAAACGCGACTGAAATCCCGGGCGCGAAACAGACGGGTATCGTCGTGTCGGTCGTGGATGCGCGCGCGGAAAATCGCGATCGCGTTAGTGTGAAGAAAAACGGCTACGGCATGGAGATGGCCGCCATCCGATCGGATCGCGACGTGGCCGGATTTGTGAAAGAGGCGATCGAGAGCGAACTCAAAGCGCGCGGCTTTCGGGTTGGCGAAGGGCCTGCGCAAGCGAAGGCGGATTTGCTGAAGTTCTACAACGACTTCAAGATCGGCTTTTTCAGCGGCGACGCGGTTGCGGAGGTTGCCTTCAACATTCAGGTTGCCGGCTCGAACGGCGCGATCCTTTACTCCAAGCCCATCAGTTCAAGTGGAAAAGCGGCCGACATTCTGCTCGCGAGCGGCTCAAACGCGAAGGAGGCGCTGGAGAACGGTCTCAGGACTGCGATCGCAAACCTTATGAACGACCCGGCGTTCATTGCGGCGGTGTTGAAGTCCGGTACCGGCGTAAAGCCGGTCAGCTAGTCCGCTGCATAGAGGCGCCGTGATCTACATCGCCCTTGGCGCCAATGTGGCGTCCCCGGTTGGGCCCCCCGCAGTTACGCTTCGGCGCGCGCTCGAGGCGATGGCTAAGCACGGGATTTCGGTGATTGCGGTGTCGCCGCTTTACCGGTCGCAGGCTTGGCCGAATCCCGCCGATACGCCGTTCGTGAATGCGGTCGCCGAGGTTAAGACGCGGCTGCTGCCAGGGCAACTTTTGAAGGCGTTGTTGGCTGTCGAGAAGGCGTTCGGACGTGTGCGCAAATCGCGCAACGAACCGCGCACATTGGACCTCGACTTGATCGACTATGGCGGGCTCATCAGTGACGCGGAGCAGCTGACGCTCCCGCATCCCAGAATGCTTGAGCGGGCGTTCGTGCTGCGGCCGCTTGCCGATATCGCGCCCCACTGGCGACATCCTGACACGGGGGAGAGCATCGTGAGGCTCCTTGGAAATGTTGGGGAGGCAGGGCTCGAACGGCTGACGGAGGCCTGAAAACTGCGGTTTTGGCCTTGTTTTCGCGACCGCAGCAGACTACTTTCGGCGCTCACCCTCATGCGAAGGATTCTCGCGCCCGATGGCTCGCGTTACCGTTGAAGATTGCGTCGACAAGATCCCGAACCGTTTTGAGCTCGTTCTGCTCGCTGCGCATCGCGCGCGTTCGATCACGTCGGGCGCGTCGTTGCTCGTCGATCGCGACAACGACAAAAACCCGGTCGTGTCGCTGCGCGAGATCGCAGCATCGAAGGTGAAGCCGGACGGCTTGCGCGAAGAGTTTCTGCTCAGCCTGCAACGCCACATCGAAACCGACGAGCCGGAGGCTGAGAAGGCCGCGATGGCGGAAGCCGCCGACGTACCGGAATTCTCGAACGTTTCCGAGGCCGAGTACGCCCGTGCAATGCGCGCCGACTCCGACGTCAAGCGGCCAGAGGTGGTGGAAGAGGTTGACGAAGGGGACGCTTAACCCAGCCGATCAGGCACTCTTCGTGCCGCCCATGGGGCGGCTTTCTGTTCTCCAAGATAAGCGCCGCGTCATGAGGAGTTTCATCCCATGATGCGGCAGTTCGAGCTCGTCGAGCGCGTCAAGGCCTACGATCCGGAGGCGGACGAGGACTTGCTGAACCGCGCCTATGTTTTCGGCGTGAAGGCGCACGGTAATCAGAAGCGCGATTCCGGCGATCCGTATTTCTCGCACCCCCTCGAGGTCGCGGGGATTTTGACCGACCTCAATCTGGACGAGGCGACGATCGTGACGGCTCTGCTGCACGACACGATCGAAGACACCGACGCTTCCTACGACGAAATCCAAAGGCAGTTCGGCAAAGAGATCGCCGACTTGGTCAACGGCGTCACTAAGCTTTCGAAGCTTGAGTTGCAATCGGAAGAGACGAAGCAGGCGGAGAACTTCCGCAAATTCATGCTTGCGATGAGCCACGACGTGCGTGTGCTGCTCGTCAAGCTTGCCGACCGGCTGCACAACATGCGTACGCTGAAGTCGATCGAGAAGGAAGACCGGCGCAAGCGCATCGCGGCGGAGACGATGGAGATCTATGCGCCGCTTGCGGGCCGCATGGGGATGCAGAATTTCCGCGACGAGCTCGAAGACCTAGCGTTCGAGGAAATCAATCCCGAGATGCGCACCTCGGTGATGAAGCGGCTTGCGGAGTTCCGCAAGAAGACCGGCGCGGTAACGGAGCGTTTGGCGCAGACGTTGAAGCGCAAGCTCTCCGAATACGGGATCGAGGCCGAGGTCAGCGGGCGGGAGAAGAAACCGTATTCAATTTGGCGCAAGATGGAGGAGAAGGGGCAGACCTTCGACCAGCTGGCCGATATCTTTGCGCTGCGCGTGACCGTCGGTACGATCGAGGACTGCTACCGGGCGCTAGGCGTCATCCATAGCACGTGGCGGCACGTGCCCGGCCGTTTCAAGGACTACATCTCGCTGCCGAAGACGAACAACTACCGCTCGCTACACACGGAAATCTTCGGGCCGGAAAACCAGCGCATCGAGTTGCAAATCCGAACGGAGGAGATGCACGAAATCTCCGAGCGTGGGATCGCGGCGCATTGGACTTACAAAGACAAGCTGAACGGCGGGCGGCCGCTTGCGAACATCGACGCCTACGAGTCGCTGCGCTCGTTGATCGAGTCGCTGAAAGTAGGTGATACCCCGGAAGAGTTCTTCGAGAACACGCGGCTTGAGCTTTTTCAGGATCAGGTGTTTTGTTTCACGCCAAAGGGCCAATTGATCGCGCTGCCGCGCGGGGCGACGCCGATCGACTTTGCCTATGCCGTTCACACAGACGTCGGCGACACTTGCGTGGGTGCCAAGATCGACGGGCGGCACGTGCCGCTGTCGACGAAACTCAAGAACGGCAACAGCGTCGAGATTATCCGGTCGCCGAAGCAGGGCCCCTCCGCGATCTGGGAGAGCATGGTCGTGACCGGCAAGGCGCGCTCCGCGATCCGGCGCTACCTCAAGAACGTCGAGCGGTTTGAGCACCAGCGAATGGGACGCGCGATCCTGGAAAAAGCGTTCCGCGACGCGGGACAAGAGTTTTCGGAGAAGTCTTTGGCGGCGGCATTGAAAAAGTTGAAGCTCGCCAAAGCGGAGGACGTGTATTCGCATCTGGCCGAGGGGCTCGTGACGGCAGCAGATGTCGTGAAGGCCGTTTTCCCGGGGCTTAAGGAAGAGTCGCCGCTGACCAGTTGGACGAACTGGATCACGCGTAAGCCGAAGCCAAATGCGATTCCGATCGAAGGCCTGTCGCCGGGGCTTGGCTATCATTTGGCTCCGTGCTGTCAGCCGTTGCTTGGCGACCGCATCGTCGGCGTCATCAGGACGGGACAAGGCGTTGTCGTGCATACGATCGATTGCGATCGCCTTGTGGATCAGCAGGATCAATTGGATCGCTGGATCGATCTGAAGTGGTCGCCGGACGCCGCGAACGAGGTGCAGGTCGGTCGGCTGAAAGTTGCGGTCAACAACGAGGCCGGTGCGCTTGCCAATATGTGCAACTCGATAGCGCAGCACGGCGGGAATATCACGAACCTGAAGATCGTCGAGCGCGCGCCGCTCGTCTTCGGTATGCAGGTCGATATCGAGGTGCGTGACGCGAAGCACCTTGCAGACATCATCACGGGCCTGCGCGCGTCGCCGTCGATCAACGCCGTCGATCGTACACACGGGGAAAAGGAACTTGCTGCTCATGACGCCTGAACAAGTGCTCGGTGAATTTCAAAAGGCGGGCGCTCTGCTCAAAGGACATTTCATTCTCTCGTCCGGCCGGCACTCCGACACGTTTTTGCAGAAAGCGCTGGTGTTTCAGTATCCGAAGCGGACGGCGAAGCTGTGCAAGGCGCTTGCGGGGCTGATCAAGACGAAGGTGAAGAAACGGGTCGATGCGATCGTGTCGCCTGCGGTTGGTGGGATCATTCCGGGGTATGAAACCGCGCGGCATTTGGGGTTGCCTGCGATGTTTGTCGAGCGGCAGGACGGGGCGTTTCAGTTGCGGCGTAACTTTCATTTGGATGAGACGATGAACGTCGTGATCGTCGAGGATGTGGTGTCGACGGGCCTGTCGTCGCGCGAGTGTATCGAAGCGGTGAAGAAGATGGGCGCGAAGGTGTTGGCGTTGGCCGCGTTGATCGACCGCTCCGGCGGGGCGGCGAAGTTCGACGTGCCGTTCATTCCGCTCGCGCGCATCAAGGTCGCGTCGTGGGAGGCCGACAAACTGCCGAAGCATCTGGCGGGGACGCCCGCGGTGAAGCCTGGGAGCAGGGGGCTGAAATGAGCCGCTACTTGCGCCTTGGTGTGAACATCGACCACGTCGCGACGATCCGGAATGCGCGCGGGGGCAAGCATCCTGATCCGGTGCGGGCGGCGCAGATGGCTGTTGCTGCCGGTGCTGACGGGATCACGGCGCATTTGCGCGAGGACCGGCGGCATATCAGCGACGAGGACATTGAGCGGCTGGTGCGGGAGATCGACCGGCCGCTGAACCTTGAGATGGCGGCGACCGAGGAGATGCTGACGATCGCGCTCCGGCATAAGCCGCATGCGGTGTGTCTCGTGCCGGAGCGGCGCGAGGAGCGCACGACGGAAGGCGGTCTCGACGTTGCGGGCCAGCACAATCATGTGGCGCCGTTCGTGCGCGAATTGGCGGCCACCAAGATCCGCGTTTCGCTTTTTATCGAGGCGAACGTCACGCAGATCGCTGTTGCAAGCAAGATCGGCGCACATGTTGTTGAGCTGCACACCGGTGCCTATTGCGAAGCGCATGTGCATGGCGACTTCGCGGAGCGCGACAGGATTTTGGCGCGGCTCAAGGCGGGTGCGAAGGAAGCGGCGCGGCTGGGGCTTGAAGTCCACGCCGGGCACGGGCTCAGTTTCGAGACGGTCGGGCCGGTTGCGGCGATCCCGGAGGTCGTCGAACTCAACATCGGCCACTTCCTGGTCGGCGAGGCGATCTTCACCGGCTTCGACGCTTCGATCCGGCGGATGCGGCAGTTGATGGACGAAGCGCGCGGTAACGCCGGCGCGCAGTTCGCGTGAGGGCGGAATGATCATCGGCATCGGCAGCGATTTGATCGACATCCGGCGGATCGAGGCCACGCTGGAGAAATTCGGCGACAGATTCGTGCAGCGGTTGTTCACCGACGTCGAGCAGCGCAAGTCCGAGGGGCGCAAGAACCGCGCGGCGTCTTATGCGAAGCGCTTTGCGGCGAAGGAGGCGTGTTCCAAGGCGCTGGGTACCGGATTTCGAAAAAGCGTGTATTGGCGCGATCTTGGCGTCGTGAATATGCGTTCAGGCAAGCCCACGATGGCGCTGACGGGCGGGGCGGCGGCGCGGCTTGCCGAGATTACGCCTCAGGGGATGCGTGCGCAGATCGACCTCTCCATTACGGATGACTTCCCGCTGGCCCAAGCGATCGTGATCATTTCGGCGGTACCGGCCGATTTGCCTCAGTAAGGCCGTTTTCGGCGGATATTTTGTGGCCTTGTTAACGGCCTGTAACACCTGGCGAATTGACAGTTTTGCGCCGAAACCTCATCTCTTGAGGGTCCACAGTTTGCATTGGGAACGCGTATGACGTCCGAGACTGAAAAGCCGTGGTGGCGCACGAACGCAGCGGTCGAGACCTATAAGACGCTGGGTATCGCCGCGTTCTTCTTTCTGTTCATGCCGACGCTGCTGTTCCAGCCGTTCCGCATTCCGTCGTCGTCGATGGAAGGAACGCTTGAGGTCGGCGACTATCTGTTCGTGTCGAAGTTCACCTACGGCTATTCGCAGTACTCGTTTCCATTCTTCACGCCGGTCGCGTTTGCTGGCCGCGTGATGGACAAGCCGGCCGAGCGCGGCGACGTCGTCGTGTTCCGCCTGCCGCAAGATCCGACACAGGATTACATCAAGCGCGTCGTCGGTGTTGCGGGCGACCGTGTGCAGATGATCGACGGCGTCTTGCACATCAACGGCCAGGCGGTGAAGCTTGAGAAGATCGAAGATCGCGTCGATATCGACGAGTACGGCAGCGAGCGACGTGTGGCGCGCTACTACGAAACGCTGCCCGGCGGCGTGAAGCATGTTGTGTTGGACAGTGACCCCGAATCCCGGTCAGACAATACGGAAGAGTTTCTCGTGCCTGCGGGCCACTACTTCATGGTGGGCGACAATCGCGACAACTCGAACGACAGCCGTGTGCCGGGTTCGGGCGTGGGTTACGTGCCGGAACAGAACTTGGTTGGCCGTGCGGAAGTCGTGTTCTTTTCGCATGACGGTTCGGCGCAGCTTTGGGAAGTTTGGAAGTGGCCGTTTGCGATCCGCTATAGCCGTCTCTTCGGCCTGATCGACTAGCTCATGGACGGCCAAAGCTGGCGGTCATCTTGGGTACTGGAGGCGCTGAAGACGGTCGTCTATGCGCTGCTGATCGCACTTGGTATCAAGACGTTTCTGTTTCAGCCGTTCAATATTCCCTCGAGCTCGATGGAAGACACGCTGCTGGTCGGCGACTATCTGTTCGTGTCGAAGTTCGCCTACGGCTATTCGAACTATTCGTTGCCGCTCGACGTCGATGCGATGAACGGCCGCGTGTGGTCGGCTGAGCCCGAGCGCGGGGACGTCGTCGTGTTCCGCCTGCCGGCGCGGCCGTGGGAAGACTACATCAAACGTGTGGTTGGGTTGCCGGGCGACCGCATTCAAATGATCGATGGCGTGCTGCACATCAACGGCGCGCCGTGCAAGCTCGAGCGCGTAGACGACTTCGTCGAGATGACGGCCTATGGCGAGCGGCGTTCCGCACGCTTTCGCGAGACGCTGCCGAACGGCGTTCAGCATTTCATCTTGGATACCGAACCGGACAAAGCCGGCGCCGACAACACGCAGGAATTCGTTGTTCCCAAAGATCATTACTTTATGATGGGCGACAATCGCGACAATTCGAACGACAGCCGCATCCCGGACAGCGGCGTTGGAATGGTTCCCGCTCGAAACCTCGTCGGCCGGGCCGACATCATCTTTTTCTCGACCGATGGCAGCGCACAAATCTGGGAAATCTGGAAGTGGCCGGGGGCGTTCCGCTACGGCCGCTTCTTCCACACTATCGGCTAGGGCGCGCAAGAGCGACGGCAAGCCGCGTGGCTTACGCTTCGGACACCGGTTCAAGGACGCGGCGTTGCTGACGCGCGCGCTGACGCATTCCAGTGCCGGCGGCCTCGACAACGAGCGGTTGGAGTTTCTGGGCGACCGTGTGTTGGGGCTCATCATTTCCGAACTCTTGATCGAGCAGTTTCCCGCCGAAAACGAAGGATTGCTGGCGTTGAAGTTGAACGCGCTCGTTCGTATGGAAACCTGCGCGCGCGTGGCCGAGATCGCGGGCATCGACGCTGAGCTTATTTTGGCGCCGTCGGAGGACCGGTCCGGCGGGCGCAAGAAGGCGGCGATCTTGGGCGATGCGTGCGAAGCGGTGATCGGAGCGCTTTATCTCGACGGCGGGATCGAGGCGGCGCGCAAGTTCGTGACGAAGTATTGGCAGCCGCTGATGAGCGAGGTTACGGGCGATCTGCGCGATCCGAAGAATGCGTTGCAGGAATGGGCGCAAGGGCGCAAGTTGGGGACGCCCACCTATCGCGTGTCGCGGCGCGAGGGGCCGGATCATGCGCCGCGGTTCACGGTCGAAGTGTGGATCAAGGGGCATGACCCCGCGATAGGCGAGGGCTTGAGCCTTCGTTCGGCCGAGCAGGCGGCGGCGCGCGTGTTGATGAAAAGGATTACGGGGTGAGCGAGCCTGAAACGCGCTGCGGCTTTGTTGCGATCATCGGTGCGCCGAATGCGGGCAAGTCGACGCTGGTCAACCGGCTTGTGGGCTCGAAGGTTTCGATCGTCAGCCGCAAGGTGCAAACGACGCGCATGCGTGTGCGCGGCATCGTGATCGAAGGGGCTTCGCAGATCGTGTTCGTGGATACGCCCGGCATCTTCGAGCCGAAGCGCAAGCTCGACCAAGCGATGGTCGCGGCTGCGTGGGCGGGCGCCACCGATGCGGACCTGATTTGCCTGATCGTGGACGCTCCGGAGCTTGTGCGCGATCCGAACGGCCATGCGGGGCGGGACACGGCGCGGATTGTGCAGGGTTTGAAGGACGCACGGCGTTCGGCAATTTTGATCGTGAACAAGGTCGATGCGATCAAGCGCGATTTGTTGTTGCCGCTGGTCGACCGGTTTCGTGCGGAGACCAAGTTCGACGAGGTGTTCATGATCTCGGCCGAGAAGGGCGACCGGACGGCGGACCTGGTGCGCTATCTGGCGGCCCAAGTGCCGCCGGGGCCGTGGGCTTATCCGGAGGATCAGGCGTCCGACATTCCACTTCGCCTGCTGGCCGCCGAGATTACGCGGGAGCGCATCTACGACCGGCTGCACCAAGAGCTTCCTTATGCGACGACGGTCGTGACCGAGCAGTGGCTGGAGATGAAGGACGGCTCCGCGCGCCTCGAGCAGACGATCTTTGTCGAGCGCGACGGGCAAAAGGCGATCGTGTTGGGCAAGGGGGGGACATTAATCAAGGAACTCGGCTCAACGGCGCGGACCGAGATGGAGGCCTTGTTCGGTCACAAGGTGCATCTCTTCTTGCACGTGAAGGTGCGCGAGAACTGGGCCGACGATCCCGCGCACTACCGTGAAATGGGGCTTGAGCGCCCTAAGAAGTAAACCCTAGCGGCGTAGATCGGTCTTGTAGTGCTTGGCCATCTTCTCGGTCGCTTCCGAGAGGTAGCGCGGCGATACTACGAGCGGCCTGAATCGGGTTGGGCCGTAGCTCGCGCGTTGGAACGGACCTGGCGCGCTTGCGATCAATTGCGACTCCAGGTCTTTCATCGTGGTGCGGAACGACTGAACAAACAGAGCGATCTCCATCGCAACGTTTTTCTTCGTTACGCCGCCGTCGACCAAAATCAAACGTCCGGCGCCGAACTTGGTTGGATCGTCCCTGTAGAGCGTCAGGAAGCCGAAATCCTTGTTCTGTTTGTTCAGGGTTTCGAGCGGATAGCCGCCCTTGCCGTTGTCGACGAGCACCAAGATCGATGCAATGAGACACTTGCCCGGCACGACTTTGCAGAACGTGAAGCCGATGTTGTAGGGGACGTTGCCGTCCATGAACACAATGCCGGTGTAGTCGCCTTCGCGTTTGATCTCTACATTTTGGCCGCCGAGTTCGCGCACGATCTCCGCAAAGGTTTCGGGCGTGGCGTTGTCGATGATTTTCTGCGGATTGGTGATCGGCGGTTCGGCCGATTGCGCGGGAAGCGCGAAAGCGACTGCGGTTACGACGAGAGCGGCAATAGAAAAGCGCATGATCCCCCCAAGCCTTTGCGGCTGTGTCAGGTGGTTGAAGCAGGTCAAGGCTACCGGTATCGGCTGATCGCGACAACGACACGCATAGGTCGCTTGCCCACGGTCTATTCCCTTGACACGCGCAGGGGGCGCGCATTGCTTGGGCTGCATGGAGTGGACCGACGACGGCATCGTTTTGGGCTTGCGGCCGTTTGGGGAAAACGGCGCGATCCTTGAGGCTTTGACGCGCGAGCATGGGCGGCATTTGGGGCTTGTGCGCGGGGCGATGTCGAAGCGGCTCAAGGGTGCGTTGGAGCCCGGCAACGCTGTCAAGCTTCATTGGCGCGGGCGGCTGGATCAGCAGCTTGGCGGATATACGATCGAGCTCAGCGCCGCGCGGGCGGCGCAATTTTTCGACGATGCGCTGAAGCTTTCGGGGTTGAGTTCGTCGTGCGCAGTTTGCGCCGCGTTGCTGCCCGAGCGCGAGTTGCATGTGCGTGCGTTCGATGCGCTCGATGCGTTGCTTCAGTCGATTACGGGGCATGCTTCGCCGGCGTGGGTTGCGGACTATGTTCGCTTTGAGTTGATGCTGCTTGAGGATTTGGGGTTTGGGCTCGACCTCACGCAGTGCGCGGTGACGGGCGGCCAAGACGATCTTCGCTTTGTGTCGCCGAAAACCGGACGCGCCGTGAGCGCGGGAGCGGCGGCGCCGTATCGCGACCGTTTGCTGAAATTGCCTCGCTTCCTGACGCCAGAGGATGGCGCGGTTGCGGCCAACGATCTTGTGGACGGATTGGCACTGACCGGCTTTTTCTTGGAGCGGGTAGCGCAGGAACACTCCGCCACCCTGCCGCAAGCGCGGGCGCGGTTTCATGAGCGGCTTGCGGGCACGAGGGCGGGCCGGTAGTCAATCGCCTTCCAGTAAAAGCGAGGGATTCGTGATGGCGCTTGAGGACCTGATACGCGACGTCGACCTCAAGGACGCCCTTGGCGAACGCTACCTGGCGTATGCGCTATCGACGATCATGCAGCGCGCGCTGCCGGATGTGCGCGACGGGTTGAAACCCGTGCACCGGCGGCTGCTCTTTTCGATGCAACGCCTCCGGTTGAATGCGGACTCGAGCTTCTCGAAGTCGGCGCGAGTCGTCGGCGACGTGATGGGTAAGTTTCACCCGCATGGCGACCAGTCGATCTACGATGCGTTGGTACGCTTGGTGCAGACGTTTTCGCTGCGTTATCCGTTGATCGACGGGCAGGGCAACTTTGGCAATGTTGACGGCGACAACCCCGCCGCGATGCGCTACACGGAAAGCCGATTGACCGTCATCGGCGAGTTGCTGCTGGACGGGCTGGACGACGACGGCACCGGCTACCGTCCAACCTACGACGGCCGCGAGAGCGAGCCGCTCGTCTTGCCGGGTGGGTTTCCCAATCTGCTCGCGAACGGTGCGGTCGGCATCGCCGTCGGCATGGCGACGAATATTCCGCCGCACAATTTGGACGAGATCGCGCAGGCCTTGATCCATCTCGTCGGGGCGCCGAACGCGCGCGACGATACGTTGTTGCAGTACATCAAGGGGCCCGACTTTCCGACCGGCGGGATTGTCGTCGAGCCGGCAGAGTCGATCGCGGAGGCCTATCGCACCGGCAAGGGCGGGTTCCGCCTTCGGGCAAAGTGGCACAAGGAAGAAGGCGCGCGCGGCACGTGGGTCGTGATCGTGACCGAGATTCCCTATCAGGTCGCGAAGGGTAAGCTGATCAAAGACGTCGCCGACATGATCGTCGACAAGAAGTTGCCGTTCCTCGACGACATTCGCGACGAGTCCGCTGAAGACATCCGCGTGGTGCTGGTTCCCAAGAGCCGCAATATCGAGCCCGACGTGATGATGGAGCAGTTGTTCCGCACGACGGCGCTGGAGACGCGGTTCTCGCTCAACATGACGGTGCTGGATGCGACGCAGACGCCCAAGGTGATGAGCCTGAAGCAGGTGCTGATCGCGTTCCTCGATCATCAGCGCGACGTGCTGATCCGACGCGCGAGCCACCGGTTGGCGAAGATTGCCGAGCGGCTGGAAATTCTCGAAGGCTTCCTGTCGGTGTTCTTGAACATCGACAAGGTGATCAAGATCATTCGCACGTCGGATGATCCGAAGGCGGAGTTGATCAAGGCGTTCACGCTGACCGATCTGCAGGCCGAGGCGATCCTCAATATGCGGTTGCGCAGCTTGCGCAAGCTCGAGGAGATCGAGATTCGCCAAGAGAATACGTCGTTGCAGGCGGAGCAGAAGGAGCTGAAGTCGCTGGTCAAGTCGGAGGAGAAGCAGAACGACCGCTTGAAGGCGAGCTTCCAAGAATTGCGTGCGAAGTTCGGCGCGAAGACGCTGCTCGGCAAACGCCGTTCGGTGTTGGCGGATGCGCCTGCGATCGAAGACGTGCCGATGGAGGCGCTTGTCGAGAAGGAGCCGATCACAGTCCTGTGCTCCGACAAGGGTTGGATCCGCGCCATGCGGGGACATGTCGAACCGAATGACGACGTGAAGTTCAAAGAGGGCGACAAGGGCCGGTTCTGGGTGCAGGCGCAGACGACCGACAAGCTGGTGCTGTTTGCGACGAACGGGCGGTTCTTCACACTGGAATGTAAAGACCTGCCCGGTGGGCGCGGGCACGGCGAGCCGGTCCGGCTGATGTGCGATCTTGAGAACGATCAGGACATCGTCGCGTTGTTCGTGCACGAGCCGGGGCGCAAGCTCTTGATTGCTTCGAGCTCGGGCCGCGGGTTCGTGGTGCCGGAGGACGAAGTGATCGCGCAGAAGAAGGGCGGCAGGCAGGTGATGAACGTCGATCCGCTGGAGGAGGCAAAGGTCTGTACGCCGGCGTCTGGCGATCATGTCGCGTTCATCGGCGAGAACCGGAAGATGGTGATCTTCAAGCTCGCCGATGTGCCGGAGATGGCGAAGGGCAAAGGCGTCGCCTTGCAGAAGTACAAAGACGGCGGGCTCGTCGACGCGACGGCTTTCGTCTATGCGGACGGCTTGCGCGACTACAACGGGCGGACGTGGGAGAAGAGCGAG
Organism: Alphaproteobacteria bacterium; assembly: GCA_013140995.1. GTDB lineage: Bacteria > Pseudomonadota > Alphaproteobacteria > Micropepsales > Micropepsaceae > SZUA-430. Next base: position 22,675 of record JABFRX010000003.1, read on the forward strand.
CTTAGCGACTATCGCGGCGAGCGCGCGCAAGCGGGGCGTCTCGTGCCGAAGGGTTGGCCCAAGAACGGCAAGTTCGCGCCGGGGTTTTAGTTCCTAGGACCGCGGGCGTCTTCGCCCGCTCTTGTTCACTTCGCCGCCATTGATGCGCGTGGAGCGTCCGTGGAGAGCGGGCGAGGACGCCCGCGGTCCCAGGTATTTCTATGGTGCGTATTTGAACGAGAGCGAGACTCGGGCGCGGTAGGCGACGACTTTGCCTTTGTCGTCTAGGCGCATGTCGAGTTTCGTGACTTCGGCGATGCGCAGATCGCGCAACGAGTGGGACGCGAGTTCGACCGCGCTCTTGGCCGCATCTTCCCACGAGACGCGGCTCGTGCCGATGACTTCGGTGACGCGATAGACGCCGGTGTCGGCCGACGATGATTTCTTCGCCATGAATTTCCTCCTGTTTTCGCGGGTGCAGGCCGTTGGGGTCAGCACGGCGCGATCATAGGCAGATTTTCACGGGAGGGACCACCTCTGAGGTTTGTTCCCCCACCCGAAATTTCTTCGAAATTTCGACCGCCCCGCGGTGGGGGCGGTATCTTTTTCATTTCATTAGCGCGTGAGGCCGCGGCTGGCTACGATTGTGATTGTGTAGCCTGCGATCACGTCGATCAGTTGCATCAAGGCGAGGAGGAAGAATGTCGAGACCGTGAAGGCCGGGAACGAGATGAACTCGACCACGTAGACGAGCAGCGTCATCACGGCGATACCGTGGTTCACGAGGCTGAGCATCGGCGAGCCGATCGACTTCAGCACTTCGATGAAGAGCAGACCCATGCCGGCCGCGACAATGACATCGGCTTGCGTCATCGACCAGACGGCGCCGGAGAACATCGTCAGCTTGAATGCCGAACTGGCGAGCCAGGTGTTCACTGCGGCCGTGTCCATGCCGTAGACGGCGATCGCCATGAAGTTGAAGTACAGCATCGGCAGAAGCAGGAGCGGGAAGACGTCGAACGTCGGCGACGACGACTTCAGCCGAATTTTACGTTCGCGATAACGCGTCATGGAAAGCCCCTCACTGGCGCTGATGATTCGCCGATTATAGTGCGGATTTTGGCGGGCAAAGCCGGTTTGCAGGCGCGCGTTTTGCAGGCCGATCTAAGGTCGCGCGAAAGCTAGCAGCGCTAAAGCTCTGAAAGACAATGCTGTGCGCGGCTCGCGCCGAATTACGGGCCGCGGTGTCTTGTTGCGGCGCTGCTGCACCAGTGGCGCCGCGCTTTAGGCGGGCTTGTACTTCTTCTTCATGGCGGCAACCGAGAGCGTGACGAGCTTCTTGAGTGTGGCCATGTCGATGTCCGACAACCGCTTGATGTAGAGACACGACGCGCCGGTTGTGTGCTTGCCCAATCTCGTGAGCAGGTCCGTGTACTGATCGAAACCGGGCATGATGTAGAGCGTCAGGTTCGTCTTGCGCGGGCTTAAGCCCACGATCGGCCAATCGCCTTCACGGCCGGTTTCATATTTGTAACGGTAGCTGCCGAAGCCGATGATGCTGGCGCCCCACATGACAGGCTCGGCTTTTGTCGCGGCGCGCATGATTTCGATGACGGCGGCGGCATCTTCGCGTTTTTGTGCATCCGTCACACTTTTCAGGAACGCGGCAACGGATTGTTTTGTCGCTTTTGTCTTGAGTTCAGCCACGGCCATGCCTCCTGGTGCGGCGATGTTGCCGTGCGCGGCAAATTGAGTGCTCTTGCATCTTCGGATACTCGAAGCAGTGGCGATCGCGCAATCGGGATGGCGACGACGTGTCTGGCGAAATCACAATACCGCGAACAAAACGTTCGACGCAGAGCCTGCGTTTCGAGCAGGCGTTGCGGCCGGCCGTTGCCGGCGTCATGCCGCATCTGTCGGATGTCGACTATAGTTCCATCGGTGATCTCGTGCCGTGGATTGCTGTCATCGACCCCGACAGGGCGTCATTGGCGCTAAAGTTCACGCGGGCGGGGGCGGGGATCGAAAAGCTGGTCGGGCATGAGGCGGTCGGGTCCGACTACCTCGAGCTTGTCGATCCGGCGATCAAGGGCGATGCCTTCGACAGCACATTCGTGATGCTGTCGCGGCCATGCGGCTTGTGGCAGATCACACCGGGTCAAATGGCCGACGGTTCGCGGGTCAAGGTCGAATACACCGGGTTTCCGGTGTTCGACGAGCAACGCGGCCGCGGGCAAGTCATCTTCCTCATCGTGCATTCGATTGCGGATGTGGGAAAGGCGCCGGGCGTTCTTACCGTGCAACACTCGACCGAGTGGCACTGGATCGAACGGCGGCACGCTTAACTCTGCTGCCGACGGGTTGCGAACAGCACAGCCAGCAGTGCACACATCAGAAGTGCTGCCGCGACGAAGAACGGCGCGCCGAGGATCGGCAGTCCCTCGCCCAGCGTCGCTTTGCCTTCGATCGCGAGCGCGAAGATGCCGGTGTAGAGCGGTGGGGAAATGATCGAAGCGATGCCCATCAAGGCTCCCAACGCGCCCTGCAGTTGGCCTTGTTGGCTTGGATCCACGCGCTGCGTCATGATTGTTTGCGCGGCAGGGGTGTAGAAGCCCCAGAGTGCCGCAATCGGGATCGCGATCCACACCGAGATGTCGGTCGGGCCCACGGCGTAGATCAAGAAGCCAATGATGCCAAACGCGAGGCCCGCGATCATCGAGCGGCGCGGGCCCAGCGCCTTCACCACCGGACCGATGAGGCCCGCTTGCACCACTATGCTGGCGACGCCGGTTGCCGCAAGAGCGAGGCCGTTCTTCGCTTCAGACCATCCGTAGCGGTACATCGTGAACCAGATGAAGACGGCCGGATAGACGTTGTGCGCGACGGCATAGAAGAAGTGCGCGGCGCCGAGTCCCGCAAGTTGCTTGTTCGAGCCCAGCAGGCGCAGCGATGCGATGAAGTTTGCGTTGGCGAGAACGAAGTGGGCGGTGCGCCGCTCCGGGGGCAGCGATTCCGGCAGCACGAAGAAGCCGTAGAGCGCATTCAGTAGCGTGAGGCCTGCCGCAACCCAGAACGGCAAGCGGGGGTCGTATACGCCGGCGATGCCGCCCAGCGCCGGGCCGATGACGAAGCCGATACCGAAGGCGGCGCCCATCAGGCCGAACGCTCGCGCGCGTTTCTCCGGCGGTGTGGTGTCTGCGATGTAGGCGTTCGCCGTGCTGAAGCTCGCCGCGGTTGCGCCTGAGATCGCACGCGCGATAAAGAGCCAAAGGACGCTGGGGGCGAGCGCGGTCAGGATGTAGTCTAGGCCAAGGCCCGTCATCGATAGCAGCAAGACCGGGCGGCGGCCGAAGCGGTCGGACAGCGCGCCTTGGACCGGCGTCATCAGGAACTGCGCGATCGCCCAGGTGAGCGCGATCCAGCCACCCATGCGGACGGCGTCTGCCGGCGTCGCGTTCGATAGCTCCGCGATTAGCTTCGGAAGCACGGGAATGACGACGCCCATCGACAAAACGTCGAGCATCAAGGTGACGAAGATGAATGCCACCGCCGCGCGGCCCGGCTTCGCCGCGGTCATTTGCGCCGCTCGCGCCGGAGAGCCACTGCATCGCTCACGATTTTGTTGTGGTCGAAGGCGAGCTGCTTCGAGCGCCAATCGGTTACGAATTCGGCGGCGGCTGCGTCGTCGCCCGCTTTTGCGGTTGCCTTCGTCAGTTCCATCAAGAAAGCGATCGAGACGACGTGGCCGCGCGGGTCGCGGCCGGGTGCGGAATAGATACCCACCAACTGCGGCTTCTTTGCCGTGACGCCGGTCTCTTCCATCAGTTCGCGGCAGGCGGCCTGTTCGACCGTCTCACCCACTTCGACGAAACCGCCAGGTAGCGCGTAGTATCCTTTGAACGGCGCCGATTTGCGCTTGATGAGCAGCAGGCGGTCTTCTCCGTCGAAGACGACGGCGTCGACGGTCAGCTTCGGTTGCGCGTGCATCGTGCCCAAAGTGCCAGGTGTAGAGTTAATTGCCTGTTTACCGTGGCGTAGCAGAGTTTAACGATCGATTGCGAAATTGCGCGCGCTCTCTTTCTCCGCACACGGAACAACGCTATAGGGAAGGTTCTATCTCTTTGAATGGGCAAGTGAATTTCGCGCGTGAGGGGAATATGCTGGCGTATGAAGAGCTGAAGGGCGCGACCGGCCGGCAGATCTTTTTCCGTCCGAAGCGCTATGACGCGGCCGAACTTTTCTCCGGCGCGCCGCCGAAAGTGTTCGTGAAATCGGCGGCGTTTCGCCTCGGCGACATCAGCCTGACCGGCATCAGCGTCAGCGCCAACCAGACCGTCGAGGTTTCTGTCGAGGTCGGCGAGATCGTTCCGATTGCCGTGAAGCAAGCGGGCTTGTCGATCTTCGAAGGCAAAGCAAAAGTCGTGCGCACGGAGCGGTCGGTCTTCGGTCCGAAGATCGCGCTCAATCTAATCGACGATGTGGTCGATTTTCATTCGCTGCTCCGGCGCAACGCGCAGGCGCGGATTTCGCAGCAGCTGGCGACGCTGGACCCGCATATGAGCGGCGTGGTTGCGTCCGAATACCGTGCGCATTGCGCGGACGTGCTGCGCTTCTTGCGTGCCTATCGCTCGGTGGTCGAGACCAGCACCAAACCGTTTCCGCATCAATCGACGGGCTTGAGCACGGACGAGGCCTACGAGATGTGCGCGGAGCGGATCATTCCGCAATGGCGGAGCCTGTGGCGCGCGGGCAATCAGCTTGTCGGCGGCATCATGTCCGACAAAAAGCGCCTTGAGGCGACGAAGGAATACACGGAACTCGTTCTAACGCCGGAGCTCAATCACGGCGCGGTTTGGTGGCGCAGCTACTTCAAGCCTGCGGGTTATCCCGGCGACTTCGAGATCATGAACTATGTCTACGACTGGCAGCGCGAGGGACGCGACGTCTATTCGCAGCTGATGCATCGCGTGGGTCTGGACGTTGCCGAATGCATCGGCACGCGCATGCATGTCGTGCGCAAAACGATCGGCGACGTGGTCACGGCGCGAGCGAACGGTACGCCGGCGCGGATCATGAGCTTGGGTTGCGGTTCGGCGCGCGAGGTGGAGCTTTATCTGAAAGACCCATCAGCGCCGCAGGGCGCCGTCGACTTCACGCTGATCGATCAGGAGCAGGCCGCGCTATCTTACGCGTTCGATCATGCGCATCCGTTGACGCTGAAAACGAAACCCAACGCACGCGTGCGGCCGATCAACGTGTCGTTCAGCGACGTGTTGCGCGGCGGTTCGTGGCTCGACGATGCGGGGCCGCAGGACATGATCTATTCGGTCGGCCTGATCGACTATCTGATCGACCGGCGCGCGCGTGCGCTGAGCGCGCGGCTCTATGAGCGCCTTGCGCCCGGCGGCTTGCTGATTGTGGGTAACATGAACGAGACCGAACTCAGCAATCTGTGGCCGATGGAATTTATCTGCGATTGGCACCTGTTCTATCGCACCGAAAAGGACATGCTCGGCTGGACCGACGGCATGCCTGACGCGCACGCGTGGACGGAAACCGATCCGACGGGCCGCGTGCGGCTGTTGTTCGCGCGCAAGCCGGCTTAGCTCTCCGCTAGAACTGCACAAACATTGAGCGGCGTTCGCACGTTTTGAGGGCGCGCGCGGTTGCGTTCGACTATGGTCTCGTTGGCACCTGTCCGGCGTACGATGTCGCGCGCAGGGCAAAAGGACACGATGTCGATTAAAGCCAGCCTCCATCATCTGACCCACTATCGCTACGGCCAGCCGGTCATTTTGGGCCCGCAGATCGTGCGGCTTCGGCCGGCGCCGCACAGCCGTACGCGGGTGATTTCGCATTCGCTGAAGGTGAGCCCGGGCGGGCACTTTGTGAACCACCAGCAGGATCCTTACGGCAATTGGCTGGCGCGGTTCGTGTTTCCGGAGCCCGTGCGGGAGCTCAAGATCGAGGTCGATCTCGTTGCCGACATGACGATCTATAACCCCTTCGATTTTTTCGTCGAGGAAGAGGCCGAGCACTGGCCGTTCGAGTACCCGGAGGACCTGCGGCCCGATCTCTCGATCTATCGGGGCACCGAGCCGGTGGGGCCGCGGTTCTCCACGTTCTTGGAATCGATCCCAAGAACACGAACACGCACAGTCGACTTCGTCGTCGGACTGAACGCGCGGATCGCAAAAGAAATCGGCTACATCGTGCGCCTGGAGCCCGGCGTCCAGACGCCCGAGCAAACCTTCGAGCGGACGACGGCTTCGTGCCGGGACTCGAGCTGGCTTCTGGTGCAGACGTTGAGGCACTTGGGGTTCGCGGCGCGGTTCGTCTCCGGCTATCTTATTCAGTTGAAGCCGGATTTGGTTTCGCTCGACGGGCCGCCTGGGACAGACCACGATTTCACCGACCTGCATGCGTGGGTCGAGGTTTACCTGCCGGGCGCGGGTTGGATCGGCGTCGATCCGACCTCGGGATTGCTCGCCGGCGAGAGCCACATACCGCTGGCCGCTACGCCGCACTATCGCAATGCTGCGCCGATTGCAGGCGTGGCCAGCGCCGCTGCCGCCGACTTCAGCTTCGACATGCGCATCGCCCGCATCGCGGAGCATCCGCGGATCACGAAGCCGTTCTCGGAAGAAGCGTGGGCGGCGCTCGATGCGTTGGGGCGTAAGGTCGACGAGGCGCTGTTGGCTGACGATGTGCGGTTGACGATGGGGGGTGAGCCGACGTTCGTGTCGATCGACGACTTCGAAGCGGATGAATGGAACACGAGTGCGGTCGGCCCCACGAAGCGCGGCCTTGCCGACGAACTGATCCGCCGCTTGCAGAAACGCTTCGCACCGGGCGGGTTCCTGCATTACGGGCAGGGCAAGTGGTACCCGGGCGAGACGCTACCGCGCTGGACGTTCTCGCTCTACTGGCGCCGCGATGGGCGACCGATCTGGAATGACGCGAAGCTGATCGCCAAGGAGTTCGTCGATACCGGCGTCGGGCCGAACGAGGCCGAGCGCCTTTTGCGAACGATCGCAGATTCGTTGGAGATCGAACCCCAGAATGTTCGCCCGGCCTTCGAAGACCCGGCGCAATGGATCATCAAAGAGGCAAGCCTGCCCGAGAACGTGACGCCTGAGAATTCGAAGCTGAAGGACCCCGAGGAACGCGAGCGCATCGCGCGCGTCTTCGGGCGCGGTCTCACCGTGCCGTCGGGCTATGTGCTGCCGGTCCAGCGCTGGCAGACGAAGAGCGGCACGGCGCGCTGGCGGTCGGAGCCTTGGCATTCGCGCCGCGGTCACCTCTATCTTGTCCCGGGCGACAGCCCCGTTGGCTACCGCTTGCCGCTTGGCGGTCTGCCTCATGTCCCGTCATCCGCTTATCCGCACGTTTACGCTGCCGATCCGACGGAGCCTAGGGGGCCGCTTCCCGACGCGAGCCCACGCGAACAAACGCGTGCGCACTTCACCGCGTCGGAGGCGACGCAAACGCGCAGCGAGCAATCGTTCGTGAGCGACATTGACGGCGCGGTGCGCACGGCTATTGCGGTGGAACCGCGCGACGGACGCTTGTGCGTGTTCATGCCGCCGGTCGAGCGCCTGGAAGACTATCTCGATCTCATCAGCGCGGCAGAGGCCGCCGCGCGCGCGATTAACGTGCCGGTTCATATCGAAGGCTATCCGCCGCCGGCCGATCCGCGCATGAACGTGATCCGCGTTGCACCCGATCCGGGCGTGATCGAGGTGAACATTCATCCGGCCGCCCGCTGGGAAGACTGCGTCGCGATCACGCAAACCGTTTATGAAGAAGCGCGGCAGTCGCGGCTGGGTGCCGACAAGTTCATGCTCGACGGCCGTCACACCGGCACCGGCGGCGGCAATCATGTGGTGGTCGGCGGCGCCACGCCAATGGACAGTCCGTTCCTGCGCCGCCCCGATCTGCTGCGCAGCATCATCTTGCATTGGCAGCGCCATCCGAGCCTGTCGTACTTGTTCTCGGGCCTCTTCATCGGCCCGACCAGCCAAGCGCCGCGCATCGACGAAGCGCGTCACGACAGTCTCTACGAACTTGAGATCGCGCTTTCGCAAATGCCACCGCCGGGGCAGGGGCTTGCACCGCCGCCGTGGCTGGTTGACCGCTTGCTGCGCAATCTTCTCATCGACGTCACAGGCAACACGCATCGCTCGGAAATCTGCATCGACAAACTCTATTCGCCCGACGGCGCCACCGGGCGGCTTGGTCTCGTCGAGTTCCGCGGCTTCGAAATGCCGCCCGATCCGCGGATGAGTCTCGCGCAACAAGCGTTGATTCGCGCGCTTATCGCGCGGATGTGGCACAATCCCGTCGTTGGCGAATTAACCAGGTGGGGCACGGTTCTCCACGACAGGTTCATGCTGCCGCACTTCGTTTGGGATGATTTCCTGGATGTGTTGCGGGACCTCGCGCAAAATGGTTTCGACTTCCGCCCCGAATGGTTCGAAGCTCAGGCCGAGTTTCGATTCCCGTTCTGCGGGGAAGTTGCGTACGAGGGCGTGCATTTGGAGCTGCGTCAGGCCTTGGAACCGTGGCACGTGCTCGGCGAAACCGGCGCGATCGGCGGCACTGTGCGGTACACGGACAGTTCCGTCGAACGCTTGCAGGTGAAGCTAACGGCAGGCGACACGTCGCGCTATGCGGTGACTTGCAACAAGCGGCGCGTGCCGTTCCAACCGAGGGCTAAGGGCGGCGTTGCCGTTGCCGGCGTGCGTTACAAGGCGTGGCAACCGGCGTCGTCTCTGCATCCCGTGTTGACCGTCAACGCGCCGCTGACGTTCGACATCTTCGACAATTGGACCGGACGCGCGCTTGGCGGCTGCGTCTATCACGTGGCGCATCCGGGCGGGCGCAACTACGAGACGTTTCCCGTCAACGGCAATGAGGCGGAGGCGCGGCGCCTCGCGCGGTTTGCGGCGCACGGCCATTCGCCGGGCGCCTACAATCCGCCGCAAGAGGCGCCGCACCCAGAGTTTCCGATGACGCTCGATCTGCGGCGTCCGGCGGGGCTCTAGATGGTGTCCCCAAGTTACCGGCTGCAAGGCGACCCGATCGGGGAGCTGCTTGCCATGTACAAGCGCTTGCCCGGCGTGCCGGACGAGTTGCTGGACGCGGACGGCTTCGTCCGTCCGGTGTGGCGGCAGTTCGTCGAGCATTTCTTGCAGCTGTCGCCCGACGACATCGTCGCGCGGTTTGCGCGCGGCGATCAGCATTTGCTCGATGCCGGTGTGTACTTCCGCCAATACGGCGACGGCGGTTCGACGGAACGCGATTGGCCGCTCAGCCACATTCCGGTGCTGATCCACGAGCGCGAGTGGAACCAGATCGCGGGCGGCTTGATTCAGCGCGCCGAACTTCTAGAAAGCGTCGCCGCCGATCTCTACGGCGAGAACCGCCTCGTCGCGGAAGGTCATCTGCCGGCCTCGTTGATTGGCGCCAGCAAGGAATGGCTGCGGCCGCTCGTCGGGATCAGGCCGCGCTCCGGCCACTTCCTCAGCTTCGTTGCGTTCGAGATCGGTCGCGGACCCGACGGCGCGTGGTGGGTGTTGGGTGACAGGACACAGGCGCCATCGGGTGCGGGCTTTGCGCTCGAGACGCGGGTAGCCACGTCGCGCGTGTTCTCCGAATTGTACCCGTATGCGAACGTGCATCGGCTCGCCGGATTTTTTCAAACGTTCCGCGACGCGCTGCGTGGCTTGCGCAGCGACGGCGACAGCCAAGTCGCGATCCTGACGCCGGGCCTCTGGAACGACACGTATTTCGAGCACGCCTATATCGCGCGCTATCTGGGCTTCATGCTGCTTGAGGGTGAGGATCTGACCGTCGAGCAAGGCCGCGTGATGGTGCGCACCGTTGCGGGCCTTGCGCCGGTCAGTGTGCTCTGGAGCCGTCTGGACGCGGCCTATGCCGATCCGTTGGAACTGGACGAGCGTTCGCGTTTGGGCACCCCCGGCGTCGTCGAAGCGGTCCGGCGCGGCAACCTTACGATGGTCAATGCGCTGGGCTCAGGCATTTTGGAGACGCGCGCTTTGTTGGCGTTCTTGCCAAAGGTCTGCCAGGCGTTGCGCGGGGAGCCGCTTCGGCTGCCCAACATCGCGACATGGTGGTGCGGTCAGGAGAGCGAGCGCGCGCATGTGCGTGCCAACATCGAACGTATGATGGTGGGCCCGGCGCTTTCCACGCGGCCGCCCTTCGAGGTGGACGACAAGACCGTGCTCGGCGGTCAGTTCCGGAGCGATACGCACGCTTCGATCGACGAGTTCTTCGCTGTCGAAGGCGCGCACCTTGTCGGCCAAGAAGCGGTGACACTGTCGACGACGCCGGCCTTTGTCGACGGCAACCTCGTGCCGCGGCCGATGAGCATTCGCGTGTTCTTGGCCCGCACAGCGAACGGCTGGCAGGTGATGCCCGGCGGTTACGCGCGCATCGGGCGGACCGAAGACGCGACCGCGATCGCCATGCAGCGCGGCGGATCGGTTGCCGATGTTTGGGTGGTGAGCGATAAGACCGTCGATACGGTGACGATGCTCCATTCGCCGGCCGGGCCGTACCGCCGGTCGGAGCCTGGCGTGTTGCCGAGCCGGGCTGCCGACAATCTCTTTTGGCTTGGCCGCTATGTGGAGCGCGCCGAAGGCATCATGCGGCTGCTGCGCGCGCATCATAAGCGTTTGGCGGAGACGGCGAATGCGGACACGCCGGTCTTGGCGTGCCTGAGGGAACATCTCGAAGATTACGACGTCGATCCGTCGGTGTGCGTGCCCAAGCCACTGCTGTCCACGCTGGCGTCGGCGATCAACAGTGCCGCGCAAGTGCGCGACCGCTTTTCGATCGACGGTTGGATGGCGCTGACCGACCTTGCCAAGACCGCGAACCGCATGGCGAAAACCGTTACCCCCGGCGACGACGCGGCGCGCGCGATGGGCGTATTGTTGCGCAAGATCACCGGCTTCTCCGGCCTCGTCCACGACAACATGTACCGCTCGACCGGTTGGCGGTTCCTGACGATCGGCCGCTCGCTTGAGCGCGCCGCATCGATGGCGTCGGCGCTCGCGCGGTTTGCCGATGGCGACGCACCGGACGGCGCGCTGGACCTTGCCGTCGAGCTTGGCGACAGCTCGATGACCCACCGCAGCCGTTACGCGGTTGCGACCAGCCGCAATACTGTCGTCGATCTCTTAGTGTTCGACGCCATGAACCCGCGGTCCGTCATCTATCATCTGACCGAGATCCGCGAACAGGCGGAGCTTTTGTCGGGCACGACCCGCCAAGCACCGCTGTCGGCATTGTCGCGCGCGGTGCTTCAGGTCCACACCGAACTCGCCGTCGGCACGCCAGAGATGTTCAACACGGCAGCGTTGCTGCGGGTGCGGGGCGAGATCGCCGCGCTCTCCGACGTGTTGTCGTCCGAATATTTGCGCTAGGCCCATGCTCTACGACATTGGTTTGCGCATCTCCTACGAATACGACCGCCCCGCCAATGCCGGACGGCATATGCTGCGGCTCGTGCCCGCGACGTTACCCGGCGAGCAGAAGGTAATCGCGAGCTACCTCGACATCCAGCCGATGGTGGAAGAGCGCATCGACCGCATGGACTTCTTCGGCAACGCGACTGTGGAGGCGGCATATCGTGCGCCGCATGAGAAGATTGAGTTCAAGCTCCATTGCCGGGTCGACCGGCACGTGCCGGAACGCGGGTTCGTGTCTTCGCCGGCACTGCAGCATTTGGCCTCGCAGGCCGCCGCATACAACACGCTCGATCCGGCCGCGCCACATCATTTCGCGGGACGCTCGCCGCGCGTGCGGCCTGCCGCCGCGATGACTGCCTACGCCAGTGACCTCGTGCAGCCCGACATGCCTGTGTTCGAAGCCGTCCAGGCGATTACGACTGCGTTGCATCGCGACATTAGCTTCGACGCCGAGGCGACAACTGTCGACACAGCTCCCGAGGACGCGTTTGCTGGCAAGCGCGGCGTTTGCCAGGACTATTCGCATATCATGATCGCGTGCCTGCGCGGCATTGGAATTCCGGCGGGTTATGTCAGCGGCTTTTTGCGCACGATTCCACCCGCAGGCAAAGAGCGTCTGGCCGGTGCGGACGCGATGCACGCCTGGGTGCGTGCTTGGTGCGGCGCGCAAGCCGGTTGGGTGGAGTTCGATCCGACGAACAACTTGCTTGTTGCAAACGACCACATCGTAATCGCGCGCGGGCGCGACTATTCCGATGTGGCGCCGGTCAAGGGTGTACTGCGGACGGCCGGCTCGCAGACGACGGAACAGTCAGTGGACGTGGTGCCGTTGGAGTAATTTGGTGACCTTGCACCAATTAAAAATAGTGCACGGTCACCGAATTACTCCGCCAGGTTTTCAGGGGTTAAACATGAGTACGGCGATGCTCAAGAC
>JABFRX010000150.1 GCA_013140995.1 Alphaproteobacteria bacterium
GCATCGTCCCGAACGCCGAACTCGCGGCAGATGCGGGATTGAAAGTCGACAACGGCATCGTCGTCGACAACCACGCGCGCACCGAAGACCCCGCGATCTACGCCATCGGCGATTGCGCGAACCTGCCCTGCAGCTACTCGACAACAGGCCGCGTGCGCCTCGAATCCGTCCAAAACGCAATCGACCAGGCGAAACACGCAGCCTTAGCGATTGCAGGCAAGCCAAAACCCTACAACGAGGTCCCCTGGTTCTGGTCCGACCAATACGACCTAAAACTCCAGATCGCGGGCCTCGGCGACCCCGGCGACCAACTCGTCCTGCGCGGCGACCCTGCCACCCGCTCGTTCGCCGCCTTCCGCCTACGCGACGGCGCCGTAGCGGCAGTGGAGGCCGTGAACGCCGCTCCCGAATACATGATGGGCAGACGCCTGATCGCAGCGCGCGCCAAGGTCGCGCCCGACCGCCTTGCGGACAAGACCGTACCTATGAAAGACATGGCTTGAAATATTGCTCTGTCATCCCGGAGCTTAGGCGAGCCCGAGCGCGCAAGCGCTCGGCGCGCGAGCCTTAGCATCCGGGACCCAGGAGAGCGGGCGCTGCGCTTGTCACTCCTGGGTCCCGGCTCGTGCTTCGCTATCGCTCCGCTTGGCCGGGATGACAACGTTAGAGTTTGGAACGAGAAACCGGATCGGCAAATGGCGAAGATCAAGTACATCGAGCACAACGGCAAAGAGCACGTTGTTGACGTCAAGTCCGGCATGTCCGTCATGGAAGGCGCAGTCAAAAACCTGATCCCCGGCATCGACGCCGACTGCGGCGGCGCCTGCGCCTGCGCCACCTGCCACGTCTACGTGAACCAGGAATGGCTATCGAAGATCGAGCCGATGCAAGAAATGGAAAAAACCATGCTCGACTTCGCCGAAGCCGTCGAAACAAACAGCCGCCTCTCCTGCCAAATCAAAGTGACGGACGCACTCGACGGCTTCACCGTGAAAATGCCGAAGAGCCAGCACTAAACTCGCTCGGTTCTCATCTCAGCCGATGTAGCGGTGTAGCGGCAGAATTTGCATCGTTTTGCTGCAAGCGGCGAGGCCTAGCCGGTCTTTGCACCTTTCGTCTGAGCGTCGCCCGCCGCAGCCTCGACCGCGCCGCCGCCCTTCTCCACCGCATGCCGCGGGAAATGGCATGTGACGCGCGTGCCCTTGCCGACGGCGCTGTCGAGTTCGACCCACCCGCCGTGCAGTTCCACGAACGAACGCACGAGGGCCAAACCCAGCCCCGCCCGGCGTGCGTCCTTCGTGCGCGTCGTGCTCTCGAAGCGCTTGAAGACTTCCTGCTGATAGTCGGCCGGAATGCCGACACCGGTGTCGTTGACGAACACGCGCACTTCGGCGGCGGCCCCCTCCGCACCGAACACGATGCGCCCGTTCGCCGGCGTGTGCTCAATCGCGTTGATGACGAGGTTGTAGACGATCTGCAGCAAGCGTTTTTGATCGACGAACAACGCGCCAATGTCTTTGCCGTTCTCGCACATCACTTCGACGCGCGCCTTGCGCGCCTTTTCGCTCACCAGCGGCATGACGCCCGCGAGCACATCGGCGACGTCAATATCCTTGCGGTCGAGCTCTATCGTCCCCGCCTCGATCAGCGCAAGGTCGAGGATATCGTTGACGAGCGTCTCAAGCGTTTTCGAAGCATTCAGAATGTCACCGAGATAAGCGGTCTGCTTGTCGGTGAGCTTACCCGCGATCCCCTGGTTCATGAGGTCGGCAAACCCCATAATCGAATTCAGCGGCGTGCGAAGCTGATAGGACACATTGGAAATGAAGTCCGACTTCAGCTTGTCGGAGGCGAGCAGCGCCGCGTTGCGCTCCTCAAGCGCCTGCTCGCGCATGGCGGTGTCGGTGACGTCGCGATAGGTCAGCAGCAGCGAGCCATCCGGCAACGGCGCCGCGGAAAAACTGAGCAGCATCTCGTCGTTGCGCTTGAGCCGCTCGACGCTCACGCGCCGCTCGGCCGCGGCACCGGTGATCAGCATCGTGAGCAGGCTCCAATGCCCCTCGTCCGGCAGCACGCGCCGGCACAGCTGGAACACGTCGGCAAAGCGCGGCTGATCGTTCAACGTCTTCGCGTCGATCTTCCAGTATTCCGCGAACGCCTTGTTGAAGAGCTTGAGCCGCCCGTCCGTGCCGAACACGGCGAGCGCCTCGGACAAGTGATCGATCGTCGTCCGCTGCACGCTGGACAGCTGGTTGAAGCTGCGCTCCAGCGCCATCTGATTGGTGACGTCGTCGTAGATGAAGATCAGCCCGCCGAACGGATGCGGCTGGCACGTCACGCGCAGCGTCGAACCGCGCGGCAGATGCCAGTGCTCTTCGCGCTCTTCAATGACGCTGGTGTAAAGCGCAAGCCGCTCCTTCTTCCACGACGCGAAATCGCGCTGCTCCGGCAACCGCCGCGACTCGCGCAAACGCTCCAGAATCGCGCCGTCGGAGGGATGCGTGTTGAGCCAGCGTTCCTCAAGGTCCCACTGCTTCGCGTAAGCCTTGTTCGAGAACTTCAGCTTCTGATCAGGCCCAAAGATCGCGACCGCCACGGGAAGCCGGTGCAGCGTCTCCTCGTGGGTGTCGATATGCTTCTGCAGCAGGCGCTTCGTCTCGTCGACGTCGGTCACATCGACCGCGAACGAGGCGACGCCGTCGCCCATCGGCACGGCGTAGAAATCGAACGCGCGCCGCTGCCCGCCGACGACGACGTGGCGCAACTCGACCTGCGTTTGCTTGGACTCCAGCGCCCGCTCCGCCGACGCCCGGCTGTCGCGATCGAGCTCGATCTGATCGGCGATCACGTCTTGGCCGACCGGCGGATCGACCGCGTTCGTGTAAGCCTTGTTCACCCAAACGAGATCGAGGTTGCTCCCCCGCCGCCAGACCGGCATCGGCGACACGTCGAGCAAATCGCCAAGCCGCCCGCGCTCGACCTCGCTCGCCGTCAAACGTACTGTGAGGTTGTAGTTCGCCTCCGCATCCGGCGTGACGTCGCGCAGCCACACGGCCGCCTGCCCCGCCGCAGGCTTGCCGTAAGCCTGGAACACACGCCCGTCCGCGCCGGGCACGGTCATCGAGAACAGCGAGCCGTCGTCGCCCAGCGTGTCGAGCGCGTCCTTCAAATCCCCACGCTCGTCTGCCGAGAGACAACCCGCAAGAACGTTCGCAGCACCAGCCCGCGCCTCAGGCTCGCCGTCGATGTTCCGCCAAACGAACAGCGCACCCGGATCGCCGGATACGATGGCGGCTTCCTTCTGGAACTTCGCCTCCGCCCGCGCGGTCCGCGTCGCCGCTCGCCGCAGCATGGCGTCCGACTGCGTACGCATGGCGACCATAACGAACGCCAGCGACCCGGCCAGCGCGATCGCCCCCAGCGTCACCCCGAACGGCAGCAGATAGAGAACCTCGTTGGACGCTTCCAAACTAACCCCACGCCTCGTTGGAGTCCGGCGCCCGGGGAGAGACAGCCTCACGAACAGCGCGGCCACGACTCGCGCTCATCCGGCAGGTCAGCCTCGTTTCAACCCAAGCCGCCCGAAAACCCCTGTTGGACTTCAAGAATCACTTCGCTTGGAAACGATCTTAAGAACGGCGGCGAAGCCTGTCCCTGGACTGCGCAGTCTCGCGTCCGAAAACCAAATGGAGTCAAAGGCTTGGAAGCTGCTGCGAACAGCTTAACGGCGGACCGGCGATTTTTACGTTTCGCTAACGATTTGAGTCTGCATCCTAATGTAAAATCTGAGCTTCAGACCGCACCAGCACCCTGTTGCTCAATTGCGCCATCGAATGGCCAAAAAGACTGGCCAAGGAATAACGCTCCGAGCCGTTCCGCCCTCACCCGCGATAAGAACCCAAATGAACCTCTTCATCGGCGCGTTCTTCAACGCCGCGATCCTAGGCCTGGCCGCCGTCATCATCGGCGTACTGGCGGGCAAGTTGCACCCGCTCCTCGACCTCTTCGCCCACTTCCTGCTGCCCGCGATCATAGCCGCCCTCGTCATGGCGCTGCTGGCCGCGATCGCCGGGCGCACGACAACGATGCTGATCTTCGTGGGGTTCGTGATCGCGCTGACGGCCCTCGCTTGGCCGTGGGTTCAGCAACCGGCGAAGGTGCCGGCAACGGGCCCGCGCTTCACGCTGATGGCGTTCAACGTCTACTACCACAACGGCCAACTCGAACGCGTCGCCGAACTCGTGCGCGAAACGAAGCCCGATATCGTGGTGCTGTTGGAGGTGATACCGCGCGTGCGCCCAGGCCTCGACGCGGTCGCAAGCCAATACCCTCACCGCGTCGAATGCTGGCAGGAGCAGTGGTGCGATGCGCTGATCCTCTCGCGCTTTCCACTCACCGACATCCGCGCGACGTTACCGGCGCCAAAATTCCGCCGCCCAATGGGTGCCGTCGAAGTGACGATCAAAGACCGCAAGCTGACGCTTTTCCCGGCGCACCTCTCGCTGCCCTACCCGCTCAACGGACGCGACGCCCAAACCGGCGAGATCGAGGAAGTCGTCAAAACGATTGCAGGTGTCACAGGCCCGCGCATCCTAACCGGCGACTTCAACGCATCGCCGTGGGCCGCAACGATGGCCAAGCCCCAGAAGCAATTGAACATGACGCTGCTCACCGGCGGCGACGGCAGTTGGCCGACGTTCCTGCCGCGCGCGATGGGTATCCCGATCGACCACGTCCTCGCGACGCAAGAGCTTGCGCTCACGTCGCGCAAACTCTTCACGGTTTCAGGCTCCGATCACCGCGCGGTCCTGGCCGAGATCGCGTTCAAGTAACTACGCTCAACCGGGAAACGACTGCGCACCCAGTTTCGTCGCCGTGCCGTCCTTTGAGATCGCGATGCAAGCAAGGCTCTCCATCCCCTGCACGTAGCAGAAGATCGACCGCTTCTCCGCGCGGATCTGCGCGTAACCCGCCTGCTCCATCCCGAAATCCGGATAGAACGGAAACTCGCCGAGCGGTACCGGGGAGTCAGCGCCCTTCTTCCACTCAGGCAGGTCGCCGGTCGACTTGAACGTATGCTGCTGGAACAACCACTCGCGCAACGCCGCCTTCATCTTCGGCACCGTGTTCGCATCGACGAACGTCATGATCTGGTCCGCCTGCAACGCCTCAACCCACACCACCTTCTTATCCGGCCCGCGCACGACGATAGTCACAACCGCAACCGCGCACGTCGCACCGTTCGAGTAGGCCTCGCTCATGAAGATCCGCCCCTTGGCAACCGCCCAAGGACTCGTGGCCCCGAGACTGCACCCGGCAGCGTTCGCAGGCGCAACGAAACTCAAAGCCGTCAGAGCAGCGGCACCGATCAATTGAAGACGCATGAAACCCTCTCGAAGAAGTACTGCCAGCTTAGCCACAAGCTGGGCCAAATGAAGGCACAGCTATGGCAGAAAATGCTCGACCTCGAACCCGTGCGGGAGGTCACTCCTGAGCGCGAACCCCTCCGGCCGCCGTTCCAGCACCTCGACCGCATCACCGACTGCGACACGACCAAG
Source organism: Alphaproteobacteria bacterium (assembly GCA_013140995.1). Lineage (GTDB taxonomy): Bacteria > Pseudomonadota > Alphaproteobacteria > Micropepsales > Micropepsaceae > SZUA-430. The sequence continues at coordinate 5,559 of JABFRX010000150.1, forward strand.
CGCACGCGGAACCGCGTTCCAGCCGAACAGCACGCCGTTGATCCGGGCATCGGCCGACCGTCGCAGCCGCGCGAGGCTGGCAAGCGGCTCCTTGCCCATCGACGCGCCCGTCTCCTGATCCTTCGTCGTCACGACGCAGCGATCGCAAGGCTTCACCAGCTCGAACTCGACGCCACCGATCCGCACAACGCGCCAAAAATCCTCCGCCCAAGCATCGCCGCAGTCGATGACAATGTTCGGCCGGAACCGCCGCATCGAAACTTGCGCGCCACCCGCACGCTCGATCTCCCCGTTGACGGCAGCAAGAGATGCGGTCGTCACAATCAGCACGGGATAGGCATCGGCAAAACTCACCGGCACCGCATCCGCAACCCACGCGTTGCGCTGAAGCCGCTCGGCCACAGCGTCCATGTAAGCAAGCCGCAACGCCTCACCGAAGTAATTGGAAAGCCAAGCGCCCGCCTGCACATCGGCAAGCGCTGCGTTGATCTGGTGCTGCCATACGATGACGTCGGCACGCTGAGGCGCGGATGGCCGCTCAACGAGAAACTCACCGGCGCCGGGCGCCGACAAACGCAACCCAGTTCGCGTCGGTGCCGCCGTAATCGTGGCAAGCCGCGGATGCGAACGCTGCGTGATGAACCGCCCGTTCGCGTCGACGACAAGCCACCTCCGGTCACCCTCAAGCCCGCGCGGTTCTACGTGCGCACGCGCGACATCGACCGCGCGCACGCCTTTGATCGGATAGGTGTGGAGCGAAGCAACACGCATCACCAAACTCCAACACCCAATCCCAAATCCCTAGTACCGGTACTGGTCCGCCTTGTACGGACCTTCGCGGTCGATACCCAGATACTCCGCCTGCTTCGGCGACAGCTTCGTTAGCTTCACGCCGAGCTTATCCAAATGCAGCCGCGCGACCTTCTCGTCCAACTTCTTCGGCAGCGTATAGACCTTGCGCTCGTACTTCGCGTGGTTCGCCCACAGCTCGACCTGCGCCAGCGTCTGGTTCGTGAACGACGACGACATCACGAACGAAGGATGCCCCGTCGCGTTGCCGAGGTTCACAAGCCGCCCTTCCGACAGAAGAATAATCCGCTTGCCGCCCGGGAACTCGATCTCGTCCACCTGCGGCTTCACGTTATGCCACTTGAAGTTCTTCAAGGCCGCGACCTGAATCTCGCTGTCGAAGTGGCCGATATTGCAGACGATCGCGCGGTCCTTCATGGCACGCATGTGATCGACCGTGATGACGTCCACGTTGCCCGTCGCGGTGACAAAGATGTCGGCCTTTGGCGCCGCCTCTTCCATCGTCATCACTTCGTAGCCTTCCATCGAGGCCTGCAGCGCGCAAATCGGATCGATCTCGGACACAACCACGCGGCACCCGGCATTGCGCAAAGACGCAGCCGAACCTTTGCCGACGTCGCCAAAACCCGCGACCATCGCAACCTTACCCGACATCATCACGTCCGTGCCGCGCTTGATGCCGTCGACGAGGCTTTCGCGGCAGCCGTAGAGATTGTCGAACTTCGACTTCGTCACGCTGTCGTTGACGTTGATCGCCGGGAACGGAAGCTCCTTGCGCTCGGCCATCTGATAGAGCCGGTGCACGCCGGTCGTCGTCTCTTCGGTGACGCCCTTGATCGCGGCCGAAATCTTCGAGTACCAGCCCGGCTTCTTCGCGATCGTCGCCTTCATGACCGCGAAGAGCGCCTCTTCCTCTTCGTTCTGCGGCTTGGCGAGCAGGCCGATGTCCTTCTCCGCCTTCGGCCCCAGCACGCAGAGCAGCGTCGCGTCGCCGCCGTCGTCCAAGATCATGTTCGGAACACCGCCGTCCGCCCACTCGAAAATGCGGTGCACGTATTCCCAATACTCGATGAGCGTCTCGCCCTTCTTCGCAAACACCGGCACGCCCGACGCCGCAATCGCCGCCGCCGCATGATCCTGCGTCGAGAAAATGTTGCACGACGCCCAACGCACGTCGGCGCCAAGATGCGTCAACGTCTCGATCAGCACCGCGGTCTGGATCGTCATATGCAGACAACCCGCAACGCGCGCGCCTTTGAGAGGCTTCGACGCGCCATACTCTTCGCGCGTCGACATCAACCCCGGCATCTCGGTCTCGGCAATCGCGATCTCGCGCCGCCCCCAATCCGCAAGCTTGATGTCCGCGACGAGATAATCGTGTGCCATGAGATGCTCCGTGAAATCCGTGGTTCAGGCAGCGCCCCAAGGCGCGCCATTTGAAGGCTCTATACCACTCAAAAACCGGCCCTGCAAGCCACACATAAAGAGATGTTTATGTCTTTAAGTCCAAGCGGATAGCTTGTACAAGCTGCTGCCAAATCTTGGCAGCATGTTGCTATAACTTAAGCACCGATGTCCCGCGCACAGCGCCTTCTCGAGTTGATCCAGGTCCTACGCCGGCATCGGCGGCCGGTTGCCGGCGCCGTGCTGGCCGACGAGGTTGGCGTATCATTGCGCACTCTCTATCGCGACGTGGAAACCTTGAAGGCGCAAGGCGCATCCATCGATGGCGAAGCAGGCGTGGGCTATGTGCTCCGCCCGGGCTTCATGCTGCCGCCGCTGATGTTCTCCGAGGAAGAGATCGAAGCGCTGGTGCTCGGTTCGCGTTGGGTTTCGGAACGTGCGGACGGATCCCTCGCCAACGCCGCGCGCAACGCGCTCGCTAAGATCGGCGCAGTGCTGCCCGACGATCTCAAAGACGGCATCGATTCCTCGGGGCTGCTGATCGGCCCCGGTCAGCCGATCGCCGCCGGTGACGTCGAACTCGCAGCGATCCGCGACGCAATCCGCTCTGAGTACAAGATGCAGATCGCCTACGCCGACGAACGTGGGCGCGCGACCAAGCGGACCGTCTGGCCGATCGCGCTCGCCTTCTATGACCGCGTGCGCGTCGTCGTTGCGTGGTGCGAACTGCGCCAAGGCTATCGCCATTTTAGAACCGACCGCATCACGGCGCTCAAACCGGCACCGAAGCGTTACCCGCGCCGCCGCGCCGCTCTGCTCAAAGAATGGCGCACGCTTCGCGACATCCCCGAACAATGACTGCTGACAATAATTGACAGCATAACGCTGTAGAGCTCTCCCCACCGGCGCTCGATTCCGCGTCCCGGCAAGGAGAGCGAAACTCATGCAAAGTCCGATACTTGCGCCGGCCGCCATACTGGCACTCTGGTCGATGGTGGTGCTGATCTGGGTTACGGTGACGCGATTTGCAGCGATCGCGCGCCTAAACAAGGATCAACTCCGCACGCTATCAAAAGCCGGAACCCGCGGACCGGATCTCGAGCGCGTCCTTCCCGAAAGCGTGAACTGGAAATCCCACAACTACACGCACCTAATGGAACAACCGACGGTCTTCTATGCGGCGGTCGTCATCCTGGCGCTCGCAGACGCCGGAGGCGAGGTCAACACGGCACTCGCGTGGAGCTACACCGCACTGCGCGTTCTGCACAGCATTTGGCAAGCAACGGTCAACAAGCTCCCGGTTCGCATGCTGCTCTTTACGACGTCGAGCCTCTGCCTGATAGCGTTGGCAATCAACGCCGCCCGCGCAACACTCTGAGCACGTGAAGCCTCACTCCATCGCACACGCCGGCACATCGCCCTCGCGCGGTTTCGGCGCGGTCGCGCACACCGCGTCCCACCACGGCATGATGAACTCGCTCACGCGGTCGTTGCGCATGGCGAGCGTTTGAATGTCCGGCTTCACAGGTGCTTGCGTTTCGTTAGACCATTTTGCCTGCTGCTCGCAGGCCAACTTGCGCAGATCACGAGGCACGCGTTTGCGCTTGCAGGCGGCACCCGCATCCGCCAGGAACTCCGCCGTCACGCTCGCCTGATAACGCGCCAAGTCCTCACGCTTTTTCGCTTCATCCTCGGCGTCCGTCGGAAAGCTCATGTCGTCCTTGGGTTCCGGTAGCTTCAGAATCTCGCGCACCTGCCCCAGCATGACACCATAACGCCCAGCCATGATCGTCATCTCCCAGAGTTGCGCCGACTCCGCTTCCGCGCGCACCTCGGCGTGCTCCGCCGCGTCGCCGTACGAGAAGAACTCCGACATGTCGGCACAGCCGCTAAGAACGGCAATCGCAACACTGGCCAACACTACGCGCAACGAACCCCGACGACCGTCCATGAGTGACATCCTGTTTCCGCGAGTTCGTGTGCATCAAATCACCTTTCGCATGCAACAAAAAGGGGCGGCCCGAAGGACCACCCCAAAAGTTCAATCAACAGTTCGCAAGCTTTAAGCCGCGCGCAGATTGACCGCCTTTGGACCGCGGGCATCGGCTTCCGTATCGAAAGCGATGCGTTGGCCTTCGTTGAGCGAGCGCCAGCCGGCCTTTTCAACGGCGGAGATATGGACGAACACGTCCTTTCCACCGCCTTCCGGCGAGATGAAGCCAAAGCCCTTTGTGGCGTTGAAGAATTTGACCGTTCCGGTCTTCTGCGACATGCGATTCAAGTCCTCATGCTATGCAGTCGGGTTCCACGCGTGCGACATGCCCGCGCGTCGTGAAAGGCTATGCGATGAATGGGAACCGTCCTGCACGAAGGCGTGATCCGCCACCGTCAGTCTTGCCCGCACTTCACTTTGTGCAGCCGTCACCCAGAAAAAATAAGGTCAATCCCACACGGTGACAAGTGCCTCTGGGGCGCAGATTTACGGGCCTGTGACCTTGTAACCTTTGGCTCGCAACATGGCGACGACGCTGTCGCGGCCGACCAAATGCCCGGCGCCGACCGTGACAAAATGGGTCTTGCCCGAGGCCAGCATGGCTTTCAGCTTCGGCACCCAATTCCGGTTCCGCCCGACCAGCAATTGCGCGCGCAGCTGCGGCACCTCGGCAAATCCTTCGTCGAGAACTTTCGCAAGATGTGCCGTGTCCCCGCTCGCCCATGCATTGGCCAGGACGAGCGGCATGTCGGGTTCTTCCAGAACGCCGCGCACGGTCGCCGTCAGGTACGCAATCTCGCCGTGCCGGCTGAGCGCTGAAAAATTCGAGAGCTGCTCTTCCACGGTCTCAAGATAAGCGAGTTCTGCGCGCCGTTCCTTCGCATCTTGCTCGATCACGTGATCGACGCCGTAAAACGAAGAGAACCCGGCTTTGATATAGCTGTAGAGTTCGAGATAGACGGCAGCAAGCCACGGCCGCAACGGCTCCAGCATCTTCGGCGGATACTGCACGCTCCACGCAGCGTCTTGCAGATCGGCATGCACTTTCGCTGGCAACACGTCGGCCAGCGTCTTGCCGAACGGAAGACGGCCGGACTTCTCGACAAACCGCATCATCGCGCCGCCGCCTTCGTCAAGCGGCGCTTCGAACACGAACACTTGCGATTCCTTGCGCGCGCTGTCGAGCGCCGGATAAGTCCACTTCGTGTGCGGCGGCAGCAAATGCAACGAGCCGAAGAGATAGAGCTTCTTTCCGTCGCGCTCGACGACCCACATCGCCGGGGTCGCGACATCGAGCACCGGCGGCGCCTCTGCCCACGCCAGCGGCGCGCACGCGATCAGAAACGCGACAACGGCAATCCAGACGAACTTCATGAATCTTCACCGAACTTGGACGCAACCAACTGAGCAAGAGCTTCCAAAGCCGACTCCGCTTCGCGGCCGGTGGCGGATACCGCGATCTCGCTGCCGATACCCGCACCCAGCATCATAAGTCCCATGATGGAAGTGCCCAGAACCGCGCTGCCATCCTTGGCAACGGTCACCTGCGCATCGAACTTCGCCGCGCACTGCACGAACTTCGCCGACGCACGCGCATGCAATCCCTTGGTATTGACGATCGTAAGAACGCGCGAGAGCGAGCTTTCGCCTTCAACCACTCGCCAGTTCCTTCGACGCGACGCGGATATACTTGCGGCCCGCCTCCTGCGCCTTATCGACGGCCTCGCCCAACGTCGCGTTCGAACGAACCGAGGCAAGCTTGATCAGCATGGGCAGATTGACGCCTGCGATCACTTCGATCTTCCCCGACCCCATCGCCGAGATGGCGAGGTTTGACGGCGTACCGCCGAACATGTCGGTCAGCAAAATAACGCCTTCGCCGGAGTCGACCGTCTTGATCGCTTCCAGAATCTCTTCGCGCCGCGCTTCCATATCGTCCTGCGGCCCGATGCAGACGGTGCGAAAGGCTTGCTGCGGTCCCACGACATGCTCGGTCGCAGCCTTAAGCTCGTCGGCCAGGCGGCCGTGCGTAACCAGAAGAACGCCGATCATAGATTTAGATGCACTCCAACCGCCGCCCCTCGGGGCGCTTAAGGCGGCGACCTACATAGTCTGCTTCGTGACACACCTCAACGCGCCGGGTCCGCCAGGAACGTGGATTGGCTACGGCGCCGGGAGCTGCGACAGCACGAACCGCAGTTTTGCGGGCGTAGATGCCTCAAAAGGCGCAAGTTCGATGAGCGGAATCTGAACGGCAGACCCCGGCAATGACCAACTGCGCCGCTCCGGCATTCGCTCCGGCGCGGGCGCAAGCTCCACCGCAAGTACCAACCGCGCCGCCCGCTTGGTCGCCACGGGAACGATCCCGTGCCCGCGCGCCTCGATCAACCCCGCAATCTTCGCCGGAGCGGTAACCCAAAGTTCCTCACCACGCAGTTCGATGTCGGTCTGATCGTCGGCCACAAGCAACGCGCCATCCGCGATCAACCGAAGCGCAAGGTCACTCTTCCCCGCCCCCGGCGGACCAAGGATCAAAACCCCAAGCCCCACGATGTCGACGGTGGTCGCGTGCACCAGCATTGCCGCTAACTCTGTGGCGCGAGCGGCAACTCGATCGTAAATCGCGCACCGGTCACCTTACCCGCATCATCTCGAATGTTCACCGCAAAAATCCGTCCGCCATGCACCTCGACGATCTGGCGCGAGATCGACAAACCCAAGCCCGAGTTCTTCCCGAACCCGTGCGACGGCGGACGCTCCGTGTAGAACCGCCGAAACACCGTTTCCAAATTCTCCTCCGGAATCCCCGGTCCCTGATCGTCGATCGTGATGATCGCGCGCCCGTCCACCGGCGTGGCGGCAATCCTGATCTCGCCGTTCTTCGGCGAGAACGACACCGCGTTTTCGATCACATTGCGGAACACCTGCGCCAGCGGCCCGTCGAGCCCGCGCACGACGAACGTATCGACCGGCAGATCCAACTTGAATTTCGGCAGGTCCGGCTTGTCCGGATCGTCGAACATTTGCGTCATCGCGCCGATCAAACCGGCGATATCGACGTCGGCCGCCCGTTCGCGCGAAAGCTCCGCGTCGAGCCGCGACGCATCCGCGATGTCGGTGATCAACTTGTCGAGCCGACGAACATCGTCACGGACAACACTCATCAACTTGCGCCGCTTCTCCTCGTCGGACGTGCGTTGCAGCGTCTCGATTGCGCTGCCGACCGATGTCAGCGGGTTCTTGATCTCGTGCGCGACGTCGGCCGCAAACTGCTCGATCGCATCCATGCGCGCATAGAGCGCCGACGTCATCGACCTGAGCGACACCGAAAGGTCGCCGATCTCGTCCGCCCTGCTGGCCAAGTTGGGTATCACGCTCAACTGCCGCTCACCGCGACGGACAGCATCCGCACCGTCTGACAGCGCCCGCACAGGCCCCGTCACGTGATAAAGCAGAAACCCCGACGCCGCGGCGAGGATAAGGAACGCGATAACGGCCGCCAGCAACAGCTGCAGCCACTCCTGCCTGAGCGCATCGTCGATGTCGCCGGCTTCCGTCGACAGCATCAAAACGCCCATGATGAACTGAAGCCGCCGGATCGGCACCGCGACCGAAACGATCAAATTGCCTTCCGCGTTGATCCGCTCCGCCGATCCAGGCTCGCCCTTCTCCAGAACCTTGCGGACTTCCTCGTAGTTCCGCCCGCTCTGCTGCGGGTCGTCATTGACGACAGGCGGCAAATCCTTGCCCGGCCGCAGCGCATAGACGTTCTGCTTCACACCTCGCTCGATCTCGGCAAGCACGTCGATCTGCCCGGGCGGCGGCAGTTGGGTGACGGTCACTTGATTGCGCGTCAGAATAAACCGCGTGTCCTGCAGCGGCTCGCCCGCGCGCGAAAACACACGCGCGCGCATGCCGGTGGGGCCGACGAGAAGCTTCAAAACGTCCGCCGCTTTGTTCGCGTCGATATCGGTCGCCGCGTCCTCGTCTTCCGGGACATCGCCCTTCGCGGCGTAACGCGCGAGCGCAGCCGACACGATCTCCGCCTGCGCCATGAGCGACTTCACGCGCTCTTCGGCGAGGCTAACACGAACAGCCTGCACCCAATAAACGCCGACGACGAACAACACGAGTGCGCCGATGTTAAATAGCAGCACCTGAACGGTCAGCGCCGACAACCAACGCCGCGGCCGGGCGCCCATACCGGTCGGGCGCGATTTCGGTACAAAGAGACCGTCGAACCAGCGGGCGAACCGCCCAACCTGTTTCTCTTCGTCTGGCTCTACCGGGTCTGCTGCACTCAAGCTTCTATGTACTTGTAACCGACGCCGTAGAGCGTCTGGATCGAATCGAATTGTTCGTCGACGACCTTGAACTTCTTGCGAAGCCGCTTGATGTGGCTATCGATCGTGCGGTCGTCGACATAGACCTGATCGTCGTAGGCCGCGTCCATCAGGTTGTCGCGGCTCTTCACGAAGCCGGGCCGTTGCGCCAGCGCTTGCAAGATCAAAAACTCGGTCACCGTCAACTGCACGTCTTTGCTGTCCCAACTGCACGAGTGGCGCTGCGAGTCGAGCGTAAGCTTGCCCCGCGTCATCACCTCTTTCGCACCGGCGGCAGCCGCCGGCATTCCGCGCGCTTCCGCCCGGCGCAAAACCGCACGCACGCGCTGCAGCAACAGACGCTGCGAAAATGGCTTTTTGATGTAATCGTCTGCGCCCATGGAAAGGCCCAACGCCTCGTCCACCTCGTCGTCCTTCGACGTCAGGAAAATCACCGGCAGATCCGACGCCTGCCGCAAACGCCGGAGTACCTCATGCCCGTCCATCCGCGGCATCTTGATGTCGAGGATGGCGAGCGAGGGCGGCGTCGCCTGCAACGCGGTCAATGCCTGCGCACCGTCGTTGTAGGTGCGCACCTGATAGCCTTCCGCCTCCAGCGCCATCGAAAGCGAGGAGAGAATGTTCCGGTCGTCGTCGACAAGTGCGATTGTGGTCGTCATGAGCCCGATGCCGCCTCGTGAATCTGTCTGCCGAATATAAGCACCCGCCGCCCGCTACGCACGCGCGATGGCGCGCGCCGATACCAGGCGAAAGCGCAGGCCAAGCAGTACCAGCGAAACGAGCATCGCGAGGCTTATCCCCAAGATTAACCCTACAACGCCGATTCCCGCCGGAAAAGCGAGGGCATAGGCGACCGGAACGCCCACCACCCAGAACGCAATCCCGTGCAAAAGCGCCGGCCAGCGCACGTCGCCCATGCCGCGCAATGCCCCCATCGTGATAGTCATCACGCCGTCGAAAACGATCATCAGAGCGGCCGCTTGAAGCGTCAGCCGCGAGATCGCCCAAACAGCCTCATCGTCGACATAGATCGCGCTGATCGTCTGCGGCAACAACAAGACCACAAGCCCGAAGGCGCTCATCAAGACAAAGCCCAAGAATATGCCGGCGAGACCGGCGCGCGCGATTCGCTCGTGCGCATGCGCACCCACCGCGTGACCTACCCGAACGGCGGTGGCAGCCGACATCCCGACAGCCGTCATGAACATCACGCCGTTGAAATTGAACGTCAGAAGATGGGCCGCAGCAGCCGTGGCGCCCAAGTGCCCGGACATGAACGTCAGCGCGCTTAGTGCCCCCGCCTCGAGACCCAGCGCGATTGAGATCGGGGCACCGAGCTTCAAGATGCGCACGACGCGCGCCCAAAGCCCTGCGAACGGCGACCTGACGCCGTAGGAAGCCTGCTCTCGCATGAGGACGATGAATGCCAGCATAGCTGCGAAACTAAGCCACCGGATAGCCGACGTCGTCATCACTGCACCGACGGCGCCCATCGGCGTCACCCAACCGAACCACCCAAGAACGCAAATTCCGTCGGCCAAGATGTTCAGCACGTTCGCGGCAAGCATGACGACCATGCCGACAAACGGCCGCTTGATCGATTCGAGAAAGTACCCGCACGCCACATAGAGCAGCATCGGCGGCAGGCCCCAAGCGAATTGCAGCGACACGCGGCCCGCGCCATTCGCAAGGTCGGGATCGAGACCCGTCGCCCGCAACGCCGGTTCCACCAGAAAGAAGACGCCAGCAAAGAGAAGGCCCAACGTCCCGGCGATGGTCATCGCCGCCTTCCAGGCTTCGCCGCAAGCGATCTTCTCGCCGGCCCCGTAAGCCTGCGCGATGAGCACCATCGAACCTTGCAAAAGGCCGATGGCAATCATCATCATCACCGACTGCGCAGCGAACCCTTGTGCCAAAAAAGCGAGTTCCGCCGCGCCGCTGCGCCCCGTCATGATGGAATCGACAAACACCATGAAGATGATGCCCGCGCGCGCGACCATCACCGGGGCCGCCAGCCGTAGCGTCGGCCAGCCGTCTTCGCGCCAAAGGCGCAACACGGCATCGGCCTTGGCCGACGTGGCGGCCCTGTACTGCTGCATGTGCGAAGCGCGCCGGATGGGTGGTTAAGTTGTTGAGGGTATTCCTGGCACCGCGCCCCTGCGGCGGCCAGAGTCTTGTTGCCTCAGCGGATGCGGTGCCCATATGTTGCCGCTCTTTGTCATTGAGAAATGCCGCGGTTCCGCTAGGAGAACCGCGCACCGGAGAGCTTGACGAATGAAGACCACCGCCGGGCAGAGCCTCGATCAAGTCGGCCTGAAAAACACGCGCCACGTCCACTGGAACCTGCCGATGGCAAGCCTCGTCGAGGAGGCGGTCCAGCGCAACGAAGGCATCCTCGCCAAAGACGGCCCACTCGTCGTCAAGACCGGCGTCCACACCGGCCGCTCCGCAGGCGACAAGTTCGTCGTGCGCGAACCGTCGGTCGAAAAACACATATGGTGGGACAACAACAAGTCCATGACGCCCGCGCATTTCGATGCGCTGTTGAACTCCTTTCGCGCTTACGCCCAAGGCCGCGAACTCTTCGTGCAAGACCTTTTCGGCGGCGCTGACTCGACGCACCGTTTGCCGGTGCGCGTGATCACCGAATACGCCTGGCACTCGCTCTTCATCCAGCACCTCTTGATCGAACCGACGCAAGGCGAGCGCGCGGCGTTCAATCCCGACTTCACGATCATCGACTTCCCGGGCTTCCAAGCTGACCCCGCGCTGCATGGCTCGGTGACCGGCACGGTCATCGCGGTCTCGTTCGAGAAGAAGCTCGTCCTCATCGGCGGCACGTCCTACGCCGGCGAGATGAAGAAGTCGGTGTTCACGATCCTGAACTACCTTCTGCCGCCGAAGAACGTCATGCCGATGCACTGCTCGGTCAACGTCGGCAAGGCAAAGGAAAGCGCGATCTTCTTCGGCCTCTCCGGCACCGGCAAGACGACGCTCTCCGCCGACCCCACCCGCACGCTGATCGGCGACGACGAGCACGGCTGGGCCGACACGGGCGTCTTCAACTTCGAAGGCGGTTGCTACGCGAAAATGATCCGCCTCTCGCCGGAAGCCGAACCCGAAATTTACGCCACGACGAAGCGCTTCGGCACCGTGCTCGAAAATGTGGTCATCGACGAAGCAACCCGCGAACTCGACCTGAACGACGCAACGCTTGCCGAGAACTCGCGCGGCGCTTACCCGATCTCCTATATCCCGAACGCCAGCACCACCGGCGTCGCCGGCCAGCCATCGAACATCGTAATGCTGACGGCCGACGCGTTTGGCATCCTGCCGCCGATCGCGAAGCTTACGCCGAACCAAGCGATGTACCACTTCCTCTCCGGCTTCACGGCAAAGGTCGCGGGCACGGAGAAGGGCCTCGGCAAAGAACCGCAGCCCACGTTCTCGACCTGCTTCGGCGCGCCGTTCATGCCGCGCCACCCGACCGAGTACGGCAACCTGCTGAAGGCGCTGATCGCCAAGCACAAGGTCGACTGCTGGCTCGTCAACACCGGCTGGACCGGCGGCGCCTTCGGCACAGGCAACCGCATGCCGATCAAAGCGACCCGCGCGCTGCTGTCCGCCGCCCTCGAAGGCACGCTGAAGTCGGCCAAGATGCGCATCGACCCGCACTTCGGCTTCGAGGTTCCCGTCGCCGTCCCCGGCGTCGACGCGAAAATCCTAGACCCGCGCGAAACTTGGGAAGACAAAGCCGCCTACGACCGCCAAGCGATCAAACTCGTCCAAATGTTTCGCGAAAACTTCAAAAAATTCGAAGCCCACGTCGGCGCGGACATCAAAGACGCAGCGCCAAGGCTAGCCGCGGCGGCGGAGTAGCAGCAGAAGAAAAAAATACCGCCCCCACTGCGGGGCGGTCGAACGTTCGAGCACGAAGTGCGAGAAGGTTCGGGTGGGGGGAACAGCCTTCGAGGCGCTCTCCCCAAGTTTCCGGGCCCAAGCTCAGCGAACCGCGCACCCAGCGAGATCACCCGCGAAAACCTCGACACCCAGCACCAAAACGCCGAGTGGCGGCGCGATCGTAGATTTCGCGCCAGCTTGAGCGAGCAGAAGGGATGCGGTCGGCGTGGCGGCGTGACAGTGGTCACATAAAAATTTGGTTCGGTGGCAATGCAACCAACAGCCCGCCGGCTTTCAACTATCATCGGCATCGCCGCTTGGCGGCCAGAACCTAGGAGACCTCGGCCATGAAGACTCGCGACTTCCTCGGCGTCACTGCTCTCATTGTGTGCGTGCTAGGCGCGACCAGCGTCTTCGCCGGCGCTGGCCCTTTCCCAAATCCAACCAGCCGGCCCAACACCCTTCACGCCTTCGTCTCCATTCGGTGCCCGGCCGATCTCCACCCTGCACCCTTCCTGCAGTACTACCAGGACTGGGTTCCCCGTCCGTGGAAAGTCGATGGGGGTCTGGGCGTGAAGCTGAGTCTGTCTGACGCATTTATCCGCCAAGGATCGCAAGCGGATTCGCTTGTCTGCCGTTATGGCGGCCCCAGTGGCCTCATGATTTACATAACTCATGCCAAAGGCTGCAGGTTAAACAGCGCGAGAAACGGGTTCGATTGCTGACGTAAGCTGCTCCCGCTTGATCGGAGGACACGTCACAAATTCAGCTCGGTGGTTCCGACATTGAGATTGTGACGTGTCCCCCTAGTTCCAAGATCTTGGACCCGCGCGAAACCTGGGCCGACAAAGCGGCCTACGATCGCCAAGCGATCAAGCTCGTCCAAATGTTCCGCGAAAACTTCAAAAAATTCGAAGCCCACGTCGGCGCGGACATCAAAGACGCAGCGCCAAGGCTAGCCGCGGCAGCGGAATAATCGTTGGGCCGAGCGCCTTAGTGCGCCTCGTCCCAGTTCTGACCGGCCTTTGCCTCGACGACCAACGGCACGCTGAGGTCGAGCGCGGGCTTGGCGGCGCCTTCCATCACCTTCTGCACGACCTTGCAGGTCTCGGCCGCCTCATCGGCCGGCGCTTCGAACACGAGTTCGTCGTGCACCTGTAACAGCATCCGCGCCGCCAACTTCTTCGCCTTGAGCGCATCGGGGATACGCACCATCGCGCGGCGGATAACGTCAGCGGCTGAGCCTTGGATCGGCGCGTTGATCGCCGCGCGCTCCAAGAACGACCTAAGCGACGGGTTCGACGCGTTGATGTCGGGCAGGTTCACCTTGCGCCCGAAGATCGTGCTCACAAATTTGTTCTTGTGCGCCTCGGCCTTTGTGCGATCCATGTAAGCTCGAATGCCGGGGAAACGCTCGAAGTAGGTTTTGATGTACTTGTCCGCCTCGGCGCGCGGGATCGACAACTGGTTCGCAAGACCGAACGCCGAAATCCCGTAAATGATGCCGAAATTGATCGCCTTCGCGCGCCGGCGTACGTCCGCGGGCATCCCTTTGATCGGTACGCCGAACATCTCGCTCGCCGTCATCGCGTGAATGTCGAGACCTTCCGCGAATGCCTTCTTCAGCGCCGGAATGTCGGCGATATGCGCCAACAACCGAAGCTCGATCTGGCTGTAGTCCGCGCTGATCAGCTTCATCCCCTTCGCCGCCACGAAGGCGGTGCGGATTTCGCGCCCTTCCTGCGTGCGGATCGGAATGTTCTGCAAATTCGGATCGTTCGACGACAATCGCCCCGTCGTGGTTGAGGCCATCGTATACGACGTGTGAATGCGCCCCGTCCGCGCGCTGATGAAATTCGGCAGCGCGTCCGTGTACGTGCTCTTGAGCTTCGACAACTGCCGCCAATCGAGAATCTCTTTTGGCAGATCGTGTCCCTGCGCCGCCAGTTCTTCAAGCACGTCCGCGTCGGTTGACCAAGCGCCGGTCTTCGTCTTCCGCCCGCCGGGCAAGCTCATGTTGTCGAACAAAATCTCGCCGAGCTGCTTCGGCGATCCTAAATTGAACTTCTGCCCTGCGAGCTTGTAGATGCTCTCCTCAAGCTGCGCCATCTTCTGCGCGAACCGCTGCGACAACCGCGTAAGCACATTGCGGTCGACCAGAATGCCCGCCTCTTCCATATCGGTGAGCACGGAAACAAGCGGCCGCTCCAGCGTCTCATAAACGGTCGTCAACCGGTCGGCGGCAAGACGCGCCTTCAACACGCTCCAAAGCCGCAGCTTCACGTCGGCACATTCGGCGGCGTAGGCCGTCGCATCGCCAACTGGGAGCTTATCGAACGAAACCTGCGCCTTGCCTTTGCCGAGAACATCCTCCCGCGCCGCCAGCTTGTGCTTCAAATGCCCGTCGGCAAGCTCCACCAAATCGTGCGTGCGGATACCTTCTTCCACGACATAGGAAAGGAGCATCACGTCATCGATCCCCGACAGCGTTACGCCATAACGCGCAAACGCATGGCAGTCGCGTTTGATGTCGTGCCCAATCTTGAGCACGCCGTCATCGGCAAGCAGTGGCTTCAACTTCTTCACGACAACGTCGCGCACCAACTGCCCCTGCTTCGCATCGCCGAAATCGAGCCCACCGCCCGATCCATGCGCCACCGGCACATAACACGCCTGACCCGGCGCCACGGCGAGCGCAATGCCCACCACCTCCGCTTCGGTCTCAAGCCCCACCGTGGTCGCCACATCAATCGCAACCGCGCCCGCCTCATTCACGCGCGCGATCCAGCGCTCCAGCGCCTCCGCCGTCGTCACGCATTCATATACCCCGCGCTCGAACGGCTTCGTGAGCAGCCCAGGGTCGACAGCCCCAGGCGCGGCAGCCTTGTCGTCGCTCTTCACTTCGCTGGGCGCCGCCTTTACCGGCGCGGCCCCCAGCGACAACGCGGGAATCGTGTCAACGTCGGCCAAGTCCCATTCCTTCGCGACACGCTTCAAGAGCGCCGCGAACTCCATCCCCTTCAAAAACCCGACCAGTTCTTTGACATCGGGTTCGACAACGCCAAGCTCGCCGACCGGCACCGGCACAGGCGCATTGCAATCGAGCGCGACGAGCCTCTTCGAAACGCGCGCTTTCTCAGCATTCTCGATCAACGTCTCGCGCCGCTTCGGCTGCTTGATCTCGCCCGCGCGCTTGAGCAGCGTCTCAAGATCGCCATAGGTGTTGATCAACTCCGCCGCCGTCTTCACTCCGATGCCGGGCACACCAGGCACGTTGTCGGTGGAATCGCCGGCGAGCGCCTGCACCTCCACGACCTTCGACGGCGGCACCCCGAACTTCTCCATCACTTCCGCCGAGCGGATCGACTTGTTCGGCGTCTTCATCGTGTCCAGAAGCTCGATCTTCCCGTCGACAACGAGCTGCATCAGATCCTTGTCCGATGACACGATCGTTACCATCGCACCGGCCTTCGCGGCCTGCGTCGCGTAGGTGCCGATCAGATCGTCCGCCTCGAACCCGTCCTTCTCGATCGCAGGCACGCCGAACGCGCGCGTCGCGTCGCGGATGAGAGCGAACTGCGGGATCAGATCGTCCGGCGGCGGCGGCCGGTGCGCCTTGTATTCGGGATAAAACTCATTTCGAAAGGTCGCCCGCGCGGTGTCGAAGATGACCGCGAAATGCGTCGGCTTATCGCCCGCCTTCGTGTCGAGCAGCAGCCGGAACAGCATGTTGCAGAACCCGGCAACCGCGCCGATCGGCAACCCGTCGCTCTTGCGGGTCAAGGGCGGCAGCGCATGGAACGCACGAAAAATGTAACCCGATCCGTCGATCAGATAGAGATGATCGCCCTTCTTGATCGAAGGTGCGTTCGCCGCGGCGGCTGGTTTCGCGTTCAATGGTGATCGGCCTCGGCCGCCTCACGCGAGAGCACGTACTTGCGGTCGCAATAAGGACACTCGACGTGCTTACCGGTCCCCATCTCCAGGAACACGCGCGGGTGCCCCAGGGCGCCCCCATCGCCATCACAGGCGATCCGGCGTTTGTCGACGACGATGACTTCGGGCGCTGGGGTTTTCATGGCGCTTCACCGGGAGCTTTGAACGAGATCGCGCATCCAATACCCCACCGGACAGCCCGCGCCAACGCCCGCAAAGCCACCCGTTTGCGCATCTACCCAACTTTCGCTAGGTTCTTTGCCCAGATAAGCACCCATAGCTCAGTTGGATAGAGCGCTGCCCTCCGAAGGCAGAGGTCGCACGTTCGAGTCGTGCTGGGTGCGCCAGCCTTCGCCTTCGGCTGGCACGCCAGCTTGCCACGCCGAAGTGGGCGTAGGCGGGTCAAGCCTTGAGCAACTGCCCCAAGAACAGCCCCAGCGCCAAATCATCTGCCGCACCGAATGAATGTTGCGCGACACGCCCCTCGCGGTCGATCACGACCGTCGTCGGCGTTCCGCGCATGCCGTAGGCTGCCATGGTCTTCGGGATCGGATGCCCGTCGCCCGGTTGGTCGACGCCCACCGGAAACTTGATCTGATACTCGTGCAGGAACGCCTCGAGCGACACCGGGGTCATCGCCGTGTGATGCTCGAACACGGTGTGAAGGCCAAGCGTCACGAGATCGCTTCCCTTGGCAAGTTCATGCATCTTGCGCGCCTGCGGAATCGAGTGCGCGACACAGCCTGGACAAAGCATTTGGAACGCGTGCAACACGACAACCTTGCCGCGCAGCCCTTGAAGCGTCACCGGCACGGCCGCATTGAACCAACGTTGCACCTGAAGCTCGGGTGCCGGCGGCCGGGTGGCGCTCATCGCGAAGTCCCTATTGCGTTGGGGTCTGCTCGCCCTGGCACAGCGAACCCTGGCCGTAAGGCGCCGAGGCATCGCAGTTGCTGATGATGCAGTACTCGACCGGCACGCTGCTCTCGTTACGCACGAAGACGCGGTAACTCGCCTGGCCCGCATCCAAATCCGTAAACCGGTTTGGGATTTCGCAGTACGTTTCGAACCGGCCCTCGCGGAAACGCACCGCCGACTGCGAACATACCGAATCGTTCCGCAACGGACTGACGTAACGCACGACAGTCACCGTCACTTCGTCCCAGCTGGTCTCGGGCCGCGTATTCGACGTGTCGTAGCTCGACGTCTGCCCGCCTGAATAATCGTAGCCGAACTGCGGTTGCGCGCGAACCATGACGTAGCCCGGGCCGCGCACGGCAGACGCCGTCGGAGTCGTTGTCGCGCCCGGATAGCCGCCCGGCGTGGAATAGCCGCCGCTCCCGGCATTCGGATCGACGTTTCCTTGATCGACATAGGCGACCAAGAATTCGTCTTCCGCGCCCGCATCAAGTTGCTTCGCACGAACGCTGGTGCCGAAGAACTGCTTGTCGCATTCGGCGCGCACTTGCGGCCGCGAAACTTTGCAGTCGGTGCACTCGGCCCCGCGCGGGAACAAAAACCAAATCACCGCAACCGCGACGAGGATCGCGACCAAGACGACCAGCAGATATTCGATCATGCGCGCCAAGCTCATGCGGCCCCCAACAGCACGGTTATCTTGGGCGTGCCGGCTCCGGCGGCGCCACGTCGTAGGTTCTGGGCTCCACCGGTACGGATTCCGGCGGCGCGGATTGCGGCACTGGCGAACGCGGCCAGCGAACCTTCGGCTTCTCGACGAACAGATTGATCAGAACGACGGTGGCGATCGCGACGAGCGCCACGATGCCCAGCACCGCCCACGTCTTGCCGTCCGACCGCTTGAAGCCGTCGTTCACCGAAACCGGCGTCGTGAACAGCTTGTGTTCGTTTTGCGCCATAAGTGCCCATCGTTCGTGCGGTGCCCCCTAGTCGTCGCACCGCGTGCCGCTCATCCGGAAGAGGCCGAAGTCACGATCCGATCGCGAGGTGCAATCGCCGCCGTAACAAACGCAACTTCCATGATCGCACTGTATATCATTGAACGCGGCCGTACCCACCGCGCCACGCGCCAGATCGATACCCGTCCGCTTGGCATGCGTGATCCGGTTATCGCGCAAATCCACGGCCGCGCCAGGGCCGACGACAATGCCGCGGCCTGGATGGGCGATGTTGACACCCTTTGCCGCACCCCGCGTGCCCGGTGCAAACACCAGTCCGTCAGCATAGCCAGCGATCACGCCACCCTCGATCGTGAACGACGTTCCGGGCAGGCTCGGCAACGACGGAAGGTCGTCGCCGGGCTTCGGACCACCGACCACGATCCCGGCTTGGCCGGGGCCGATCTGGTAAATCTCGTTCGTTTCGCCGCGCAACACCTGCACGCGATTGAACGCGACCGGATAGCGCCCCGTCATACCCACGCGCACGCCCACCACACCGCCCTTGATCAGGGTGTTTTGAAGGTTGGCACCGTCGACCGAGAGCTGGACCACCGATTCCGCGCTCGCGCCGCTCGCAAAGCCGCCGCCTGTAAGCGAGACAGTAAGGCCGCGCACGGCGTTCAGCGCCGTACCGCGCGCACGGATCGTCGAATCCGTCGACGAGAACGAGCCGCCGTTGAGCCGCACCGCATCACCGGTCCCGCGCGACGCCAGGTTTACCTCGTTGAAGTCGAGGCGCCCGTTCTGAACGACAACGCAGCCGTCGATATCGATCCCACGGAACGAAACAAGCGAACTACCGTAAGCCGGCGCAACGGTCGCGCATGCGCCGCCGCGAAGTTCGGCCCGCCCGCCGTAGGCGTAGTCGTCCGACTCGATGACCACACCTTGATCGATGGTGAGGCCCGAAATATCGCACGCCGCGCCTGGACGGATGCGAATATGCCCACCCTCACCGATGCGATCGAGCGCTTCACGAATCGAAGAGTAGGAATAGGGAGCAGGCTCGCCACAGCTGACTCGCACCCACCGCCCATGCGGCGGCCGGTCGTCGCCGCCCGGGCCCGGCGGATACCAAGGACCATCGCCATGACGGCGGCGCTTGTGGACCTTCTTCGGCTTGCAGCAGAGTTCGATGTTCGGAAACGCATATGGATCGGACTGCGCTTCGGCTTGAGCACCGCTATAGGCTGAGGCCGTTTCGCTCGATCCCATCCAAAAGAAACCGGCTGCCGCCGCAAGTGCGACAGTCGAAAGAAAGGTTGCCAGCTTCGTTCCAACACTCTGCCGCATCGTCGTCACCCTGTCCCCAGTCGCTCGGCGGAGCGCGCCGTCACTGTGTTTCATCGGTCTGTTGCTGTTGCGCGCGCTCGCGCTCGCGTTGGCAGCGGCGTGTCTTGCACTCGTTGCTCTTGGCCGGCGCCGTCTCAAGAAGCCGCAAGAATTCGGCCTTCACCGGCGAAAACCCAGCCGCCGCCGACCCCTGCCGGTAGCGCACCGCGCGATCCTCCGACTTGTCGATACCGTCGGCGCCTTGCGTGTAGAGTTCAGACAGTGCGTACATCGCCTCACCGTCGCCCTGTTCCGCCGCCAACAGCAACCACTTCTCGGCGCGCACGAAGTCGGTGACGACACCGATGCCCTTGACGTACATAACGCCCAAACACCGCTGCGCACGCGCCGATCCGCGCACTGCGCCGATCTGGATCAGACGCGTAAGCTGCACCGGCGTCAGATTGCCGGTCTGCGGATCGCCCAGGAAGTCTTGGTACTTCGCGGTTGCCCTTGAGAAATCCTCGCCGCGATAGAAGCCTAAGAATTGCAGCATATCGCGACGGATCTGCTGCGGGATCAGCCGCTCACCCAACGCCAACGCCTGCGCGCGGCGCGAGTTTATTGTGCACTCGTCGCTATGCACCAGACCCGATGGCGTTTCGCCGCGATAGCGCGTCTCGGCCGCATAGAACTCGAACGGCGAGAGCCAGCGTAGCGCTTTCGCCTTGGCGAGCACGTCGGAGTTCTGCGTCTTCTGATCGCCGCCCGTGCCCGCGGCGGCGCTATAGTCGCCCTGCCAGTTCTTCAGCGCGTCGATGTAGGTCTTAGCGATCGGGTGGCCTGCCCGATCGGCGAGTTGATAGAACACCATCGCTTCGATCGGGCTTGAGGCGAAGACGTTCCCCGAACTGTCGGTCGAGTAACGCGAGCATGAACTGCCCGGCGTCAACCAACCCCACCAGTCGCTGCTGCTGCAAAGCTTATTGCCCCAAAAGTCCGAGCCGAACCGCGAACCCGATGTCGTCGACCCCGGATAAGCGCCGGTTGTGCCTGTCGTGCTGCTTGGGTAAGGCGACGGTCCCGGTATTACGCGTGTCGGCAGCATGCCGGTTCCCCTGCCCACCGGCCGGCGCCAATACGGCTGATCCGTCGCGCCAACAAGCGGCGCTCCGCTCGAACCAGAGTGGCGCTGCGCAATGAACGGGTCGTGCAACTGACCCAGCGTCACGAACCCTTCGCCGCCGCGGCACGATTGGATGTAAGTGATTCGATTGCGCACATCGATGCGCTCGTCCTGCAGCAGATCGCGATAGATCTCGCGCGCGGTAGCGTCGGCCGCTGCAAGCCTGCTCACCACCGCGTCGGCGGCAGGATCGAGGTGCACATGATCGAAGATCGCCGAATTGCGTCCGGCCATGAAATACCAAACGAATGCTTCGACCGGATCGTAATAGCCTTTGTCGTCCTGGCGCTTCGCCGAATAGATGTCCCCGAGTTTCACCTGCGCGAAGAAGTCGTTGTTCTGCCATGCCGCGCGGCGGCACAAACGAATCGCTTCGTCCTTACGTCCGTATTGATACGAACGCTCGCACTCTGCGACGTCTGCGCTCACCGGCGTGAAGATGGAGATCGAACAAACCGTCATCGCCGCGAGCAACGAACGCCGCGCAATTGTCGAAATGCGGCTCACCGCGGATGTGGAACGCTGCTGCTCTGACGCGCGTTTCGGGTGCATGTGTCGCCTCAAACTGATGTCGGCGGTACAAACTGGGGGTAGTTTCCGCCGGCAGCGATCTGACCGGGGGGATGGTCGACCGCGTGTGCGCATTCAGCGCCGGACGTCGAACAAGTGTCAATATCGCGGAACGTGAAAAGCGCGATTAAATCCGTGTGTTAGGCGAAGTTTCGCACAACTCACTCGAACTGAATCAACTCAAGCGAGCGCACGTGAAAATAGCACTTCAACACCCCGCTCAGTACCCCGGTTGCGCGCGCGTGCAATTTATGGTCGTAGGAATTTCGGCTTAACTAGGAAATGCCTTTGCGTGTGGTGAACGATTCCCCAAAGCGGGGAATCGCGGAGGAAACGATGACACTGGAAGTCGAAGTGTTTTGGTCTTTTCGCTCGCCTTATTCGTACCTGGCGGGGCCCAGAATGGTTGCACTGGAAAAAGAGTGGGACCTGAAATTCTTGGTGCGACCGGTCTATCCGATCGCGGTTCGACTCGACGGTTGGTTCAAAAACGCAAACCCGATGTGGTTGCCTTATCTCGTGCGCGACGTGATGCGCGAAGCCGAACGCCATGCAACGCCGTTCATGTGGCCGCGGCCCGATCCGATTCTGATGGACATCGCAACCGGCGAAGTTTCGAAGCAACAACCCTTCATTCACCGCCTGACCCGCCTTGGCGTTGCTGCAGCCGAACGGGGCCGCGGCTTGCCGTTCATCTACGAAGTGTCTTCAACGCTCTACGGCGGTCGCGTCGAGAACTGGCACGAAGGCAATCACCTGCGCGATGCAGCGGCGCGTGCGGGCGTCAACCTCGCCGAGCTAGACGCGGCGATTGAAAGCGACGCCGACCGCTACGAGGCGATCATCAAAGAAAACGAAGCCGCGCATCGCAAAGCGGGCCATTGGGGCGTGCCGACCTTCGCCTTCAACGACGAACCGTTCTTCGGCCAAGACCGTATCGACGCACTGCTCTGGCGCTTGGAAAAAAACGGATTGAAGCGGCGAGCCTAGGCCCAAAGTCCCTTCTCGATCAGCACGCGCTTCAACACCGCGGGACGGTCGGTCATCAGGCCATGCACGCCGAGGTCGATCAGCCGGCGCATTTCCGCCTCGTCGTCGATCGTCCACACATGCACCTGAAGCCCGCGCCGCTCAGCTGCCTGGACGAAGCGCCGCGTCACGATCGTTATGCCGTTCCCCTTAACCGGCACCTGCGCACAGCCCTCGACCCACCGCTTTAGCGGCAGACCGGCAGAGGCCGACTTCAGCTTCAACACGCCGCCGGGCCCAAGCGACGTACAAACGCGCCCATCGAATGCATCGTGAACTTGGCGGATGCGCTTGCCTGAAAACGAGCCGATACAAACGCGATCTTCCAACCCCATCCGCTTGATCAACGCAATCAGCGGCGCGACCGCCGCATCGTGCTTCGGGTCGATGTTGATCCGTGTGTCGGGAAAGCGCGCGAATAGCGCCTCCATCAGCGGCACGGGCTCGCTGCCGCCGATTCGAGCCTTGGAAACATCCGCCCACGCCAGTTCTTCGATCTTGCCCTTCGCGTCGCTCACGCGGTCGAGTTTGTCGTCGTGAAACGAGATCAAAACCCCGTCCCGCGTCGCATAGGCGTCCGTCTCCAAATACCGGTAGCCGAGCCCCACAGCGTATTCGAACGCTTTCATCGTGTTTTCGGGCGCCTCCAGCGCCCCGCCACGATGGGCGAAGGCCAGAAGGCCGGGGTGATCGAGAAAGGCAAACTTGGCGGGTCGTGTCATGGAGTACCAGCCTGGCATGCTCGATCCGGTTTCTCTAGTGTGCCGCCGCCATCGACCTTTGAGGGAATCATGCCGAACCACGCCTCCCGCCGCGCCTTCCTGAAACTAACCACGGCAACCGCCGCGCTGGCATTGACCGGCTGCGTCGACGACATCGTCCAGGCCGGCATGGACCCAGCCGCAGCCGCGACAACCGAAGACGCAAAACTGCTCGCGTTCTTCTCAAAGAGCTTCACCCGCGAACTCGAAGAATCGCCGGAGTTCATGACGTCGCTTGGCATGAAGAAGCGCTACGGCGAATGGAGCGACTACTCGGATGAATTCGCGGTATATCAGAACAAGAACACGACCGCCGACCTCGCCTTCATGAAGAATGACATCGACCGCGCAGCGCTAAGCCCCGCGATGCGCGTCTCCTACGACATCTTCTTGTTCCGCAACGAACAGCGCGTGACCAGCCATCCCTTCCGCTTCCACAACTACAGCGTCTCGCACTTCGGCGGCCCCCATCAGGAAATCCCGAATCTGCTGATCAACCGCCACAGCATCGCGAACGTATCGGATGCCGAAGCTTACATCGCCCGCATCGCCGCAACGGATAAGGTGATGGATCAAACGATCACCTTCATGCGCGAGCAAAAGGCGAAGGGCATCACGCTTCCCAAATTCTCCTACGCCCTCATTCTCGACGACGCCCGCAAAGCCGTTCGAGGCGCCCCCTTCGACGGCAAGGACGACAATGAAATCTTCGCCGACTTCAAGAAGAAAGTGGCAAAGCTAAGCGGCAAGGAAAAGCTGATCGCCGATGCCGGACAAGCGCTCACCCAAAAGCTGAAACCCGCCTACGAGCGCTTCATCGCGGCAGCAGAAGAAATTGGCCGCTCCGTGAAGGGCGATCACGGCGCCGGCACGCTGCCGGACGGCGCCGCCTTCTACGACCACGCCGTCTCTGCTCACACGACGCTGAAAATGCCGGCGAACGATATCCACGCGCTAGGCCACGCCGAAGTCGCCCGCCTTTCGAGCGAAATGGAGGTCGTGAAAAAGCGCCTCGGCTTCAAAGGCCCGCTGAAGGCGTTCTACACCGATTTGCGCACGAACCCGCGCTATCTCTACCCGAACACCGACGAAGGCCGGAACGGCTATCTTACCCGCGCACGCGAACTTCAGGCCGAAGCGAACGCCGCGCTGCCCAAAGCTTTCGGTACGCTGCCCAAGGCTGCGGTCGAAGTGAAACGCATGGAACCGTTCCTCGAAAGCGGCCAAACGATCGCTTTTTACAACCAAGGCACACCCGACGGTTCGCGTCCCGGCTTCGTCGCCTACAATCTAGCCTCGATGACGACGCTGCCGAAGTGGCAGATGGCGGCGCTCGCCTTCCACGAAGGCATCCCCGGCCATCACCTGCAAATCTCGATCGCGCAGGAAACGAAGGCGATCCCGGAGTTCCGCAAATACTCGTTCTTCACCGCCTACGTCGAAGGCTGGGCGCTCTACACCGAACTCCTGTCGAAAGAGATGGGCCTCTACAAGGACGACCTGGACGAGGTCGGCCGCATCACGATGGAACTCTGGCGCGCCTGCCGCCTTGTCGTTGACACCGGCATCCACGCGAAAGGCTGGGACCGCAAGCGATCGGTCGATTACTTCCTCGCCAACACCGCGCTCACGCGCGACAACATCGTGCGCGAAATCGACCGCTATTTCGTATGGCCCGGCCAAGCCTGCGCCTACCAAATCGGCAAGAACAAGATCCTCGAACTGCGCGAACGGGCGAAAGCCGCAATGGGCATGCGCTTCGACATCCGCAAATACCACGACACAGTGCTCGAAAACGGCGGCGTGCCGCTGCCGGTGCTTGAGACGATCGTAGCCGCTTGGACGAAAGCCGGTGCTGCCCCGCCGGGTTAACCGTCTTCATCCGCATTAAGGTTGCGAGGCGAGCGCGATGGTGCATCGCCTCGCGTCTGTTAAGGTGCGTGCGCGCTCAACGGTTTTCTCTGGGGTCACGTTCCATGTCGCGTACGATCGCGTTTGCGGTTCTCATTGGCGCTCTAAGTTCGACGGCGATCGCGGCGCCGCAACGCCAGCTGGTCGCGCCGAATTTTAATCCCGGCCTTCGCACGGTCCCCTTCGTCCACCAAAGTCACGGCGCAACAGATGACGCCGCGTGCGCGCAACAACTCGTTTCGCGTGTCGACTCAGGCACCGTGATTGCAGGGCCTAACGGCCGCGTCGTGCATATCACCGGCATGGCCGATGCGGGCGTGAGCGTCGCGGAGTTGGCGATCACGTCGATCTCAACCGACGGCCGTTCGGCAACCGCCGACTTCCTGGTCTGCACCTCGCCCACATGGGTGAGCGCGAGCCCCGTCTCGGCCGTGATGCCCTTGAACGCCCACGCCGGCGTCGAGTCGATTGCTGTGCGCACCCAGTCGAACGCAATCACGCTTAAAGTCCGCTAAAAGCAAGAAGCCGCTCCTTCCGGAGCGGCTTCTTTATTCTCACACCAATCGAACGTCAGCGAACGCCGATCGTGCGCAGCGCGTCCGGCTGGAAGCGCGACGAACTAAGCTCGTCGGCGTCGAAGTTGAACGGCTTCTCCTCGCTGACCAGAGACCCGGCCAGATAGCGGCCGCTGCTCTGAACGTCGTACACGAGTTCGGCGATCGAGAAGCACATCGGCACATGATAGAAGTTGACCGAGTGCAGCTCTTGAACGCGCCATAGACCGCCGCGGCCGTCGTAAAGTTCGGCAGCCACCATCGCGCGCTGATCTTCGTCCATATGCATCACGCGACGGGCGTAGAGATGGCGTTGCCCGCCCTTCAGCTTCGCTTCGATCGTCCACACGCGATGCGCCTCATACCGCGTCAGATCGGTATTGAGATTGTTCGGCTTGATCAGATCGCTGTACTTCGAGTTGAGTACTTTGTACGAGTTATACGGAACGATCTTCACGCTCTTGCCGCCCATCGACCACGTGTAGCGGTCGAGCGCACCGTTGAACCCAGTGAAGGAGTCCGCGGTCGACATACCGTCCGTGTTGAAGCCCGGGTTGTCGTAGGCGATGTCCGGCGCGCGCCGCGTGCGGCGTTGCCCCGGGTTGTACGACCACGCCTTGCGGGGTTCGACCGCGCCGTTCAGCGACTCGTGCACCAAGATCACGTTGCCGGCGAGACGCGGCGGCGCGACCGTATTCTGCAGATACATGAGCTGGATGTTCTGAAGGTCTTCGGCCTTCTTCATCTTCGGGTCGGTCCAATTGACGATAGCCTCGTCCTGATAGCGGATCATGTTGAACGACCCGTTCGCCTGCACCGGCGCCGTCGCATACTGGCGATAGAGCTTGTGCGGCAGGAAGCGTAGGCGATGGTTCCACGCCATCTCTTGCGCGTTCTCGGTGATCGGGAACGGTGTCCCCATGATGCCTCCGGTGACGCCTTCACCGTCCGGCGTGAGGCCCGCGACCAATGCGTTGTTCTTCGTCGCCGCCTGCACATACTGCGGCACGGTGCAGCTACGGCGCGACTCGTAAACGTTCATCTTGAACGTAGGCAGACGCTTGAGAAGCGCTTTGCTCCCTTCGGTCAGCTTACCCTCGTACTGCCCCATGTTCGCGGCAGTGATCGTGTATTTCGGCTTGTCGCCGGGGAACGGATCTGGCGGATGCTGCGTCTTCGGATCGAACTTCACGCCCGCCGGCGGCGATTGAATGCCGCCTGTATACGCAGGGACGTCGCCGGAGCCGGCGGTCTCCGCACCGTTCCAAGTCAAATCTTTCCCCAAGCGATCAGCTTGAGCAGCCGGCACTTTGGCAGACGCGACCGGCACAAAGACGAGCGCGAAAGCCGAGGCAAACAGAATGCGTTTGTAAGTCATGGGATTCCTTATCCTCCACCAAATATCGCTATTGCAGTCTTCTCCACACCAACATCCGGCCTTAAAGCGGAAGACCGGTGAAGATGCGCATTAAGGAGAGTTTACGAGCTCGACCTTAGCCGAGATCAGGGGCCGCCGACAAATCGCCCCAGGGTTGCCGGACCCAACGCATTTTTGAACGAGATGTTGTAGTCTTTTAAGGGGGGTGCGCTTAGATGGAACCGCAATGCTGCTCAAACGACGCGATTTTCTGCTGGCAACCGGCCTGACGCTAGTCTTTGGCCGGGCCGCGAGCGCGCGCATTTTGACCGACGAGCCGTTCATCTTCCCCGCCCGCTCCATAGCCCGCCGCCTTTCGCTCAAGAACAACGCCACCGGCGAAACCTTCGACGGCACCTATCGCGATGCGATCGGCCCCATCCCATCCGCCATGGTCGACCTCGCCCTGTTCCTGCGCGACCACCGCGAAAACGTTTCCGGCCCGGTCTTCGTCGAGACGCTGGACTTCCTCGCCGACGTGATCGAGCACGCGGGCGTGCCGCGCGCGACCGTGCTCTCCGCCTACCGCACGAAGAAGACGAACGAGATGCTGGCCTCCCGCATCTTCGGCGTCGCGGAGAAAAGCAAACACCTCGAAGGCCGCGCGATCGACATCACGTTGGACAAGAACCTGTCCCCGGCCGCCAAGATCGCCCGCAAGATGGCCCGCGGCGGCGTCGGCTGGTACCCGGACAATCACTTCATCCATCTGGACTCCGGCCCCATCAGAAACTGGGTCGTCGACTACAGCGAACGTACGACCGTCGCCGGCAAAGACGGCACCAAAGGCGGCCGCGTCTTCCACGTCTTCCAACCCCGCAAAATCGCCAACAGCGGCAAAGCCCTACCCCGCCCGCTCAGCGTCAAAGAACGCCTCCAACTCCAACGCGCGCTAGCAAAGAAACAAGCCCGCGGCGGGTGAGGTGGCACGCAATCCAGCCCTGTTCTCTGGCGGGCTAGCGGATCGTAAAAGATCTGATCGCCTCCGGCGCATAAGACGCCGGATTGAGAGCTTGGGCATCGACATCCAATGGGCGCTCGTCGTTTATCAACGAACTAGCTAAGTATCCTGACTTACCTTGAAGATCGTAGACAGTCTCAACAACAGGCAGGCAGACCGGCACATGATAGAAGTTGATCGTGTGCGTCTCTTGAAGTCGCCACAACCGCCCTCTGCCATCGTAGAGTTCAGCAGCTAGAATGGCGTAGGTGTCCTCGTCCAAGTGCAACACGCGCCGATGATACGCGTGCTTTTGATCGGCGCGCAGCTTGGCCTCGACAACCCAAACGCGGTGCGACTCGTAACGCAGAGAATCTGGGTTCAAACTCCCTCGCCCGATGAGCGCCTCCAATTTCGTCGATACAAGCATATAAGAATTGTAAGGCATTAGGCTCACACGCCGCCCTACGGTGCTCCAATCATAACGGTCGAGCGGGCCATCGAATCCGTTAAGTGAATCCACCGTTGACATCCCGCCAGAACTCGAACCGGGACTGTCGTACGAAATGTCTGGCACGCGGCGAACTCGGCGTGTACCCGGACTGTATTGCCACAACTTCCTCAACGCAGTCGGTCCGCTTATGGGCTCGTGAACCAAGTCAACCACGCCCGCAAGAGCAGGCGGGGCCAATAGGGTATCCTTCCGGAACACATAAAGATCTGCGCCGCCGTTGCGTTCAATCGCAGAGTCAGACCATTGGCTCAGCTGACTCTGGAAGAGTGAAATCATCTCATACGAACCATCGGCCTTGACGGGCACATTTCTTGAGTACCGCATCATCCTCGTTGGTACATACCTGAGCCGATGATTCCACATCAGCTGCGTCGCGCTCGGCGTGATCGGGAACGGCGTTCCCATGTTCCCACCGGCGACACGCGCACCGTCAGTCGCAAGTTCCACCGTCGTCGCATTGCGCTTCGTCGCCTCTTGCACGAATTTCGGCACCGTGCAGCTGCGCCGGGACTGGTAGACGTTCATTTTGAAACCCGGCACGCGCTTCAGCATCGCCTTGTGCCCGTCGGTCAGCAGCGCGTCGTAGTCGGCCATGTTCTTGGACGTGATCGTG
This sequence comes from Alphaproteobacteria bacterium, assembly GCA_013140995.1. Taxonomy (GTDB): domain Bacteria; phylum Pseudomonadota; class Alphaproteobacteria; order Micropepsales; family Micropepsaceae; genus SZUA-430. The sequence continues at coordinate 34,631 of JABFRX010000150.1, forward strand.
TACTTGATCTTGTCGTCCGGAAAAGGGTTCGGCGGATGCTGCGTCTTCGGATCGAACGTGATCCCCTCAGGCACACCGGAAAGCCCGCCGGTCCAAGCCGGCACATCCCCCTCCCCCGCAA
>JABFRX010000251.1 GCA_013140995.1 Alphaproteobacteria bacterium
AGGCCGACTTCGCCTGGCCGATCGTTTCGCTCTCGTTCGGCAACGACGCCGACTTCCAGCTTGGCGGCACGAAGCGCACGGGCCCTAGCCAAACCTTCACGCTCCACTCCGGCGACGTCTTCGTGCTCGCAGGCGAAAGCCGCTTGCGCTATCACGGCGTCAAACGCGTCCGCCCCGGCACCTCGCCGATCAAACATCACGCGTTGCCCGAAGGCGGCCGCATCAATCTAACCTTGAGGCGCGCCAGATGATCGACAGCCGCGACGACATCCGCCTGCTCCGCGACAGCGTCCGCCGCTTCGTCGACCAGCACATGCCGCGCGAACTCGCGAGGCGGTGGGACAAGGAAAACGTCTTCCCGCGCGACGTCCACAACGCACTCGGCAAAATGGGCGTCATGGGCCTGACGATCCCCGCCGAATACGGCGGCCAAGGCGTCGACATTCCAGCGACCATGGCGGTGATCGAAGAACTCGCGCGCCGCTCCACCGCCGTCGCCTGCCCCTACATCATGGCCGCCTGCTACGCCGGCATGAACCTTGTCGAATCCGGTTCCGAAAGCCAGAAGCGCGCATTGTTGCCGAAAGTCGCGAAGGGCGAACTTCTCTTTGCCTACGGCCTCTCGGAGCCGAACGTCGGCGGTGACCTGGCGATGGTCGAAACCGGCGCCCGCCGCGAAGGCAACCGCATTCTGCTCTCCGGCACGAAGCGCTGGTGCACGGGCGCCCACATTGCCGACTACGTCTTCTGCCTCGCCCGCACCGGCCCAAAGGAAGACCGCTACAAGAACCTCACGATATTCCTCGTGCCACCGAAGTCGAAGGGCGTCACGATCCGCCCGCTCGACCACCTCGGAATCCGCGGCGTGGAAACGAACGATGCGATCTTCGACGACGTGGAGCTGGGCGAAGACGCGATCCTCGGTGGCCCCGACAAGTGGAACCAGGGCTGGAAGCAACTGGCCGGCCGGGCACTCGAAGTTGAAAAGCTGGAACTCTCCGCCTGCGCGCTGGGCCTCGCCGAAGCCGCCTGCGCCGACGCCTTCGAATACGCGGAAACAAGGGTCCAATTCGGCAAGCCGATCGGCGCCCACCAAGCGATCCGCCACGCGATCGCCGACGCAAAAACGAAGACGCTCGCGATGCGTTTGATGCTCTATCACGCAGCGCAACTCGTCCAAGACCGCAAACCCAGCGCGCTTGAATCCTCCATGACGAAACTCTTCTGCTGCGAAGGCGCCTCCGAAGTGACGTTAGCCTGCCAGCGCGTGATGGGCGCCTACGGCCTCTCCGACCTCATGGACATGGAACGCTACGTCCGCGACGCCATCTCCCTCCCCATCGTCGGCGGCTCGTCGAACATGCAAAAAAACAACATCGCCAACAGGTTGAAGCTCGCAGAATGACCGACCTCATCGCCGCCGCCAGAGGCTTCCAAGATGAACTCAAGCGCCGCGCGCCCGAACTCGAGGCTGCGCGCCGGCTCCCCGCGGATCTCGCGAAGAAGTTCCGGGATGCAGGCTTCTTCCGCTTGCTCGTACCAAAGGACTACGGCGGCCTCGAGTCAGACCCGATCACCTTCGCGCAGATCGTCGAAGCGCTGGCCGAAGCCGACGCTTCCGCCGCATGGGTCGCGATGATCTGCGGCTCCACCGGCGTCACCGCAAGCTGGGTTTCGCCCGCGGGTGCCCGTGAAATCTTCGCAGGCCCCGACGCCGTCGTTTGCGGCGTCTTCGCGCGCCGCGGCAAGGCGCACGACGAAGTCGACCACTACCGCGTCGAAGGCCGCTGGCAATGGGGCTCGGGCAGCGATATCTCAAATTGGATGACCGCGGGCTGCGTTCTCTACCGTGACGGCAAGCCGGTGATGGAAGGTGAGGTCCCCGCGAACGGCGCAATCTTCGCGCCCACGCGCGAGATCGAGCTGCAAGGCAACTGGGACACCTCCGGCCTTTGCGGCACGGGCAGCCAGGACTTCGTCATGAAGAACGTGCGCGTGCCGAAGGCGCGCGCCGAGTTCAGCGCGTTCAAGGTCTACACCGACCGCCCGCTCTACCATTTCCCGCCGTTCGGCCTGCTCGCCTGCGGCGTCACGGCTGTAATGATGGGCGCCGCCCGCGCATCCATCCGCGAACTCACCGCACTCGCAAGCGTCAAGATTCCAGAAGCCCACCGCCGCGTCCTCGCGCAGCGCACACAAACCCAAGAACACGTCGCCGAAGCCGAAGCAACGCTCCGTTCAGCGCGCGCCTTCTACTACGAGATGATGCACAAGACTTGGGACGAAACGAACACGAAGGGCAGGGCCTCGACCGAGACCCGCCGCGACCTCCGTCTTGCGATCACGCACGCCGCGCGCGCGTCGGTGCGGACGGTGGACCTCATGTACAACCTCGGTGGCGGCACCTCGGTCTACAAGACCTCGCCGCTTCAGCGCATCTTCCGCGACGTTCACGTCGCCTCGCAGCACATGCAAGTCGCGACACCGACGATGGAAACCGTAGGCCGCCACATGCTAGGCATCGAGGGCGACTACAGCCAATTGTGAGCACTATGGCCGAAATCAGACTCGTCATCGCAGGCGCCGCCGGCCGCATGGGCCACGCCGTCATCCGCGAAGCTTCGAAGATGCCGGGGATCAAACTGCTGGCCGGTCTGGAAGCGGCCGACAGCCCCGCGCAAGGCAAAGACCTCGGTACGCTTGCTGGGATCGACGCGACCGGCGCGCGCATTGAAGCCGATCCGCTCCCTGTACTCGCGAAAGCCGATGCGCTCATCGACTTCACGCGGCCCCAGGTAAGCCTCGCGCTCGCCGACTTGGCAGCGCAAGCCCGCATCGTCCACATCATCGGAACGACGGGATTTGCAGAGGCCGACGACGCGCACATCAAGGCGGCGGCCCGGCACGCGACGATCGTAAAGTCCGGCAACATGAGCCTCGGCGTGAACCTGCTGGCGGGCCTCGTCGAACTCGCTTCGCACGCGCTCGGTCAAAGTTTCGACATCGAGATTCTGGAGATGCACCACCGCAACAAAGCAGACGCGCCCTCCGGCACAGCCCTCCTGCTCGGCCAAGCCGCAGCGCACGGCCGCGACAAAAAACTCTCCGAACTCAAACTGAAACCGCACGACGGCATCACCGGCCCGCGCGCGCCCGGGCCCATTGGCTTCGCGAGCCTGCGTGGCGGCTCGGTCGTCGGCGATCACACGGTGGTCTTCGCGGGCGACGGCGAGCGTATAGAACTTACCCACCGCGCCGAAGACCGCGCGATCTTCGCGAAGGGCGCGCTCCGCGCCGCGCTCTGGGGCCAAGGCAAAGGCCCAGGCCTGTTCGATATGCAGGACGTCTTAGGCTTACGCCGACGCGGGTGACGCTTTCGCCGCGCTGAGCGCCTTGCGCAACGCCGCAGCGAAGTCTTTGCGCTCGAACGGCGCGAGATACGAACCGACCTCAAGCGACCGGCCATGGCTGCGCAATGTGACCGTCGCACGAACCTCGTCTTCCTCAACCCAAACGCTCACCCAATACGCCGGGAACGTCCATTCCCTACGCGCACCGTCTTTGTCGACCCGCTCGACGATCAGCGTCTCGCCGTCGATCACAAAACGTTCGAAAGCCCGCGCCTGCGCATAGCTCAACCGGAAAGCCGCATAGACGGCCAGCACATCGAGCCCGAGGAACCCCGCAACCGGCCACGCGCCTTGCGAGATCATCACAACGGCAAACACACCGTTGATCGCAATCAGAAAGGCGATGAACAACCTGAACCCGCGCGGCCCAAGCGACCGGTACGGGTGAATGACGGCATCGAAGCTCGCGTGCGGCCTGTCCATAAGAGACGATGCTAAGGGCAATCGCCCGGGCCGTCATCTGAAAGGGGCGCATGGTGGAGCTGAGCGGAATCGAACCGCTGACCTCCTCATTGCGAACGAGGCGCTCTCCCAACTGAGCTACAGCCCCATACGCCCGCTTAAGCGCCCAAATGCGGGCACTTCCGTGCGAAGGCAGGGGTTGTAGGGTTGCCCTCCGTCCCCTGTCAAGTTAGGGCCGTTTGCCTTGCCGCGCTTGCCCCTGGCGGCTACATGTCCGTCACGCAACCGCCCCCCGATTCCTCGAAGCTTGAGAGCCGGATGTTCCTCTTTCAACTTATCGACACGCTGATCACCGTCTATGTCTGGATCTTGATCGCGCGCGTCGTTCTGTCCTGGCTGATCGGCTTCAACGTCATCAATCAGTTCAACCCGGCGGTCCGCGCCGTCGACAATTTCACCCGCGTTTTGACCGAACCGCTGCTTAAGCCCATCCGCCGCTTCATGCCCGACCTCGGTGGCCTCGACATCTCGCCGATCGTGCTGCTGCTCGGCATCGAGTTCGTACGCATCCTTGTCTTCCGCTCGTTAATGGGCACGCTGTGACGGCACAGATCATCGACGGCAAAGCGTTCGCGGCATCGGTCAGAGCCCGAGTGGCCGCAGCCGCCGCAGCATTCAAGCAGAGCCAAGGCATTCCCGTTGGTCTGACCGTCGTCCTCGTCGGCAACGATCCCGCGAGCGAAATCTACGTCCGCCTGAAGGTCGAAGACGCACACGCAGCCGGTATCGACTCGCGCGACGTCAAACTGCCGGCCACGGCCACCGAAGCAGAAGTCTTGGACGTCGTCCGCAAACTGAACGCCGACCGCAACGTCCACGGCGTGCTGGTTCAGTTCCCAACACCGAAGCAGGTGCGCCAGGAAGCAGTACTCGACACGCTGTCACCGGACAAAGATTCCGACGGCCTGACCCCGCTCTCCGCCGGCCGTTTGGCGAGCGGTAAGTCGAACGCGCTCGTCTCGTGCACGCCGCAAGGTTGCCTGATGCTGATCAAGTCCGTGCAGCCGAAGCTCGACGGCCTGAACGCGCTCGTCATCGGCCGCTCGCAACTCGTCGGCAAGCCGATGGCGCAATTGCTGCTGCAGGAAAACTGCACGGTCACGATCGCTCACTCGAAGACGAAGGACTTAGGCCCGCTCGCGCGCACCGCCGACGTCTTGGTCGCCGCAGTCGGCCGCGCCGAAATGGTCAAGGGCGACTGGATCAAACCCGGCGCAATTGTGATCGATGTCGGCATGAATCGCATCGATTTGCCCAACGGAAAGTCGAAACTCTTGGGCGACGTCGCCTATACTGAGGCGAAAGAGCGGGCAGGCGCGATCACGCCGGTGCCCGGTGGCGTCGGCCCGATGACGCGCGCGTGCCTGCTCCGCAACACGGTCTTGGCGGCCTATGCTCAAGCGGGCATCCGTCCGCCGACGGAGCTTTGACGATGAACACGCTGCCGCCCCTGTGGCTCGACCACATCAACATCCCCTCGAAGGACCCGGAAGTGTTGGCGCAATGGTACGCGCAGCGCATGGGTCTCGACCGCCGCGGCGCGACGGTCCACGGCCCCGGCATCTCGATCTTCTTCAAAAAGGGCACACCGCTGAACGCCGGTGACGCCTTCCACTTCGGCTTTCGCGTGGAAACGAAAGCCGCCGTCGAAGCCTGGGCTGAAGCTTTGAGCGTCGCCATCGCCTGCGACGAAGACGACTTCTTTGCCGCCCGCATCACCGACCCCGAAGGCAATTTGTTCGAGATTTACTGGGACAAGCTCTGAAGGAAGCGAACGAACGTGTTCAGCGGACGGGCAGTGAGAACACTTGGCGACATCGGCTTCGCGGCTTGGTGTCTCGGCGGCGCCGCGGTCGTTCTCCTACCCTTGTTGCCAAATGCACGTGCCACTCCCGATCTTCTAGCGGGACTTATCGTTGCTGTCGAAACCCCGCTGGGTGTTCGCTATGCAAACGACACCGAGGCATTGATCTACCAAGCGCTCTTTTGGTCGTGCGTCAGTGGGTTCGCCCTTTGGCTCGCATCACTTGCTACAGAACGACTGACCGGCAAGCGCTAATAGTTCAGCCCTTGAGTGACTGATTCCGCGCCGCCAGCAGCCGCAAACGCAGCGCGTTCAGCTTGATGAACCCTTCCGCGTCCTTCTGGTTATAGACGCTGTCTTTCTCGAACGTGACGTAGTCTTGGCGATAGAGCGAGTTCTTCGACTCGCGCCCGACGACCGTGGCATTGCCCTTGTAGAGCTTCATCCGCACGGTCCCGCTCACGAACTCCTGGCTCTTGTCGATCAACGCCTGCAGCATCTCGCGTTCAGGCGTGAACCAGAATCCGTTGTAAACGAGCTCCGCATACTTCGGCATCAACTCGTCCTTCAAATGCCCTGCCCCGCGGTCGAGCGTGATGGACTCGATCCCGCGATGCGCCACATAGAGGATCGTGCCGCCCGGCGTCTCGTACACGCCGCGGCTCTTCATGCCGACGAAGCGGTTCTCGACGAGGTCAAGCCGCCCGATCCCGTTTGCGCGTCCCAACTCGTTCAGCCGCGTGAGCAACGTTGCTGGTGACAACGCCTGTCCGTCGATCGACACGGCATCGCCGCGCTCGAAACCGATTTCCACAAACGTCGCCTTGTCCGGCGCTTCCTCAGGGCTGATCGTTCGTTGATAGACCATGGCATCCGCTTCGATCGCAGGGTCCTCCAAGACCTTCCCCTCGCTCGACGAATGCAAAAGATTGGCATCGACCGAGAACGGCGCCTCGCCGCGCTTGTCCTTGGCAATCGGAATCTGATGCTTTTCTGCAAACTCGATCAACGCCGTACGGCTGCCCAATTCCCACTCCCGCCAAGGCGCAATCACGCGAATGTCGGGCTTCAGCGCATAGTAGGCGAGCTCGAACCGAACCTGATCGTTGCCCTTGCCGGTCGCACCGTGCGCAACCGCATCCGCCCCCGTCTTCTCGGCGATCTCGATCTGCTTCTTCGCAATCAACGGCCGCGCGATGGACGTGCCGAGCAGATACTGCCCCTCGTAGAGCGCATTCGCCCGGAACATCGGAAACACGTAGTCGCGCACAAACTCTTCGCGCAGATCCTCGATAAAAATGTTGGCGGGCTTGATACCCAGCATCTCCGCCTTCTTGCGCGCCGGACCCAACTCCTCGCCCTGGCCGAGATCGGCGGTGAACGTCACGACCTCGCAGCCATAAGCCGTCTGCAGCCATTTCAAAATGACCGACGTATCGAGCCCGCCCGAATAGGCGAGCACGACCTTCTTCACGGGCGCTTTGCTCATGCAAAATTCCTCAATGCGGCATCCGCACAATTTCTTTCGACCGCAGCTCCGCGATCCGGTCGCTCGCGCGCGCCTTGACGCTTTCGCTTTTCAGCTGCCCGCAGGCCGCCATGATGTCGCGCCCGCGCGGTGTGCGGATCGGCGAGGCATAGCCCGCCCGATTGACGATCTCGCCGAACTCCTCGATCCGCTCCCAATCGGAGCACTCGTACGGCGCGCCGGGCCACGCGTTGAACGGTATCAAATTGATCTTCGCCGGAATGCCGCCAATGATTTTCACAAGCTCCCGCGCATCGGCGTTCGAATCGTTCACGCCCTTCAGCATCACGTACTCGAATGTGATCCGCCGCGCGTTCGACAAGCCCGGATAGGCGCGGCACGCGGCCAGCAATTCCTTGATCGGATACTTCTTGTTGAGCGGCACGATCACGTCGCGCACGTCGTCGCGCGGCGCGTGCAACGAGATGGCGAGCATCGCCCCGATCTCCTCGCCCGCGCGCTCGATCATCGGGGCCACGCCCGCCGTCGACAGCGTGATCCGCCGCTTCGACACCGACAAGCCCTCGCCGTCGGCGATCACGTTGATCGCGTCGCGCACGTTCTCGAAATTGTAGAGCGGCTCGCCCATACCCATCATCACGACGTTCGTGATCTGGCGTTCGTCGGAGTTCCGCCCAGCGCGCGGCCATTCCTTGAGGTCATCCCGCGCAACCAACACCTGAGAAACGATCTCCTCGGCTGTCAGATTGCGCACCAGCTTCTGCGTCCCCGTATGGCAGAACCGGCACGTCAGCGTGCAGCCGACTTGCGACGAGATACACAGCGTCCCCCGGTCCTCATCCGGAATGAACACGGTCTCGACCTCGACCCCGGGTCCAAACCTGATCAGCCACTTGCGCGTGCCGTCTTGCGACATCTGCGCGGTCACGACCTCTGGCCGCGCCAAAGTAAACCGCTCTGCGAACTCCGCGCGCAATGGCTTCGCCAGTGTTGTGATCGCGTCGAACCCGGTCGCGCCTTGCACATAGGCTGCGTTCCAGATCTGCCCCGCCCGCATCGACAGGTGCTTGGGCTCGACGCCGGCGTCGGCGAACGCGGCCTTCAGGCCCTCGCGCGTCAACCCGATCAAACTCTTTGGCGAACCCATCGATGTGTCCAATACGAAAGGGCGGCTGAAAAACAGCCGCCCTCAAAGGCCCTGAAATCCTGCCGCGTAAGACCGCTCTATTTGCAGCCTTCCGCCACTTTGTCGAGTGCGACGGAAATACCCTTGAGCGAGTAGGTGTCGGTGGTCAGCGTCCCGCGCTTCGAGATGCCCTTAACCCTCATTTCGCCGGCCCCGCGCAGTGCCGTGATCAGCCTCGCCTCGTCCTGCTTGCTCTGCAGCCACGCGCCATCGGCCTTGGTGAAGAAGCTGAACTTGTCGGACCCGACCTCGACGGTGGCCGTCGCGCCGTCCTTGAACTGATAGCCGATCACGACCGACGGCTCGTTCGCGACCGAGGCCTTGGGCCACGTCGTGATCAGGAAATAGATCGGATCGCGCTTGGCCGTCGCGGGCTCCTTCGTCTGCGGCTGCGATACCGCCCAACAGACCGCGCCGCGCCCGTCGGAATTCTTGTAGGCTTCCCAAGCGTCTTGGCTGCCGAGCAACGTCGGCCCGGATTGTGCCGAGGCCACCCCGATTGCCGCGGTGAAAGCAATCGTCGCAACACCGATCCGGCTGAAATTCAAAGACATCGAAATTACCTTTGCTTGAAACGGCACCCCAAGCCGCATGGAAGGGGACCCTAGAATCGCGAACACCCAGCATGTGCTTTGCTATACCCAATGTCTCGCCCATCTTAGGCGGTTTTGTGAAGCCCCCCAAGGTGCCTTCCCGCACAAGCGAAGCATTTGCTAGGGTCGCCCCCATGCGAAGTGCAACGTCCCCGGAAACTGGCACATTGGACCGTGAAGCTCTGGCGGACCTGGTAGAGGCGATCGCCGCCAGCGCCGACAAAGCGGCCTTCGCGGCGCTGTTCCGCCACTTCGCGCCGAAGATCAAAGGCTACCTCATCAAGATCGGCACCAGCCGCGGCCAAGCCGAAGAATTAGCGCAAGAGGTCATGCTCACCGTCTGGCGGAAGGCTGCGACCTTCGACAGGCGCCAAGCCTCGGCCTCGACCTGGATGTTCACAATCGCCCGCAAC
>JABFRX010000257.1 GCA_013140995.1 Alphaproteobacteria bacterium
GCACCGACCCCGCACGCGAACAACGACTGCCGGTTTACTTGGCGGCCGAGGAAATAGAGCGCTACGCCGAAGATCAGCAGCGCATTCGTGATGACGCCGCGTTCGAGATAGGTGCCGGCCGCCGCGAATGCTTCGTCCGGGCCGTTGAACGCTTGGCGGATCAGGTAGTAGCCCATGAGGCCCACGAAGACGACGACGGCGTATTCGAGGAGTTCGGCGGCGCGGTCCCGGATGCTGCGCAGCGTGAAGCTCAAGAGGCCGAGCAGGATTGCGGGGACACCGAGATGGAAGATCGGGGCGGTCGAGATCGGGATCGCGTCGACACCTTCGACCGGCAAACCCGCGGTCAGGCGGCCGGCGCTGTAGAGGAACGTTGCAATCTGCACGTCGAAGGCGACGATACGGAAGACCGCGATGCCTGCCGCTACAATGGCAGCCGTAGCCAGCGTGTTTCGCTTGAAGAATTGGGCCGCGAGAACGAGCGCGATCGCGTAGACGATCTGGGCTTGGCTGATGATGCCGCCTTCGAAGCGCGAGCCTGCGCCGGAGAGCACCTGCTCCAGCGGGTTGAACGCGTGGCGGATCAGGAAGTAGCCCATGAGGCCGACGAGCGCGACCGGCACGTACTCCAACGTGCGAGCGAGCCAGTCGTCGCGCCGGCCCAACATCAGGCGGAGGCCGAGCAGTAGCACTGCCGGGATGCCGAGATAGAACAGCGGCGACATCGCCATCGGTAGCGTCGCGATCTGTTGGCTGACGGTGCCGAACGCCATCGGCAGCCAGACGTCGGCGAGCTGCAGCGGCTGGATGTCGAAGTGGATCACGCGCGCGAGGCCTAAGCCTGCGGCGACGAGGCCGCTCACCGCGATCGCGTCGCGTTTTAAGTACTGGCCTGCGGCCACTAGCGCGATGCCGTAGACGATGATCGCGTGCGAGATGACAGCGCCGTCGAACGGGCTGCCGATTGCGGTCAGGATTTCGGCGGCCGGCGTTTGCGCGTGGCGGATCAGGAAGTAGCCCATGATCCCGGCCAGCAGCGCCGCGATGACTTCGTAGGCTTGCACGACCGTGTCGTCCGCGCGGCGGCGCAGTTCGAACGCAGACCACAAGAACATCAGGGCCGGCACGCCGAGGTGGAAGATGGGTGAGAGGACGAGCGCGGGTGTTTGGCCCACAATCCCCTGCCCCAGCGACGCGGCGACGGCGTACTGCACGATCAGCAGCGCTTGCGGCATCAACGCGACGGCGAACAGCATCGCCAGCACGGTCGTTGCGGGACGCAGTGCTGCGATGTTTGCGCGCGGCTCGATCCAGGCGACGGCCAGCATCAAGCCTGCGATCGCGACCGGCAGATAGTCTGGCGGAATTTCGATCACCATCCCGAGCGCCATGAACGCGACCGCGCTGAGCGAGAGATAGGCGAGAAGTTCCTGCACCTTTGGGGCGTCGCGGAAGCGTTGCGCCGCGCGCGCGGTCACCAGCGTCAACGCGGTCGCCATGAACGCCGCGATCGTGCCCCAGACCGGCACTTGGGCGATGAGCGATTGCGGGGCTATGACGCGCGCCAACACAATCACCTCTTGCAGGCGGTAGACCGCGAGGAAGTAGAACGCGAACGCGCTGATGCAGGCGAGGCGCGCCCACTCAAGCGGATCGCGCGACCGCCACATGAAGGCGATGGCGCCTACCGCAAACGTCGCAGCGAAGAGTACGATGAGGCCTGCGAAATACTCCGTCACCGCTGGCGGCCAGAGCGCCAGCAGCACGAGGCTGACGGCGAGCGACGCCCAAGGCAGATAGCGGTAGTTCGCCTGGTCGCGCGCGGCGAGCGCGATCGTGCCGCCGGTCAGCGCATAGTAGAGGCCCCATTCGATGAGGCCGAAATCGCTGCGCTGAACAATCACGCCCATGAGCAGCGTGGCTGCGCCTGCGGTCAGCATCAAGCCGATCCACGATTGCGGGGGACCTTCGCCGGGCTTGGCTTCAGGTCTCACGAACGCGAATGTTGTGCTCACGAGCGCGATCAAGAAGAGGCCGAGCCAGAGTCCGTCGCCGGGGACATTGGGACCGGCAAGCCAGATCAAGAGCCACACGAACGCGGCGCCGAGTGTGGGCCACGTGAGCCACCACCACTGCTGCTGCCTGGCGACGGTGAAGAGGCCGACGGTGAGCGCGATTAGATACGTGAACAAGACGGGCGCGTTCGGCTCCGTCGAGCCGACGAGGGCGGGTGTCAAGAACCCGCCGACCATGCCCAGCATCGCGATCGGCGGGCCTTGGCGCAGCGCGAGCAGCACCGCGAGCGCCGTGTTGGCGGCCATACCGACGAACGCCATCGAGGGCGAGATGAAGCCGTAGACGGTGGAGGCTGCGAACAGCGTGCCGTAGAGCACCGCGATGCCCGCGCCCGACAGCGCTTGCGCGATGCGCTCGCCATTTGCGACGCGATAGAAGAGCATCGCTTGTGCCGCGATCAGCATAGCGACGCCGAGCAGTCCCGCGAGAACGCAACGCACCAGCGGATTTAACAAGCCTGTGTCGATCGAGTACTTCACCAAGAAGATGCCGGAGAGCGCGAGCGCGATGCCGCCGATCCACACCGGCAACCGCGCGCCGATTTGTTGCTCCCACGCGATCTTCGGTTTCGCGGGTGCGGGCGGTTTCGGCGGCGGTGCCGCTTGCCTTGCTGCGATCGGTTCGACGACTGGCGGCGCGGGTTGCGGGTTCGGCGGTTCGACGGGCCTTTGCGTCACGGCGGGTTTCGGCAGCGGCGTCGGTCCGAGGCGCGGCGGCGGTGGCGATGCCGGACGCGGCGGTTCGACGGGCGCATTTGCGGGTGCCGGCTTCGGTGCTTCGGCGGCGGCTTGTGGCGGTTCCGGCGGGCGGTCGCCCGCCTTCAGTTGCTTGTCCAACAGCGCGATGTAGTCGCGAAGCCTGTCGACGTCGTCTCTGAGCCGCGAAACGTGGCCGTAGACGATCCACGCCGAGATCAACGCCACGATCGCCAGAAGTTCGGCCACACGGTCACCCGAATTGCACCGCTTCGCACTATCTGTCGCGACGGGCGCGATTGCACGCGAGACTTGCGCCCATCGCCTTCCTCTAGCGCCTGGGCACGGCGAAGTGTTGCACCGAAGATTCACTCCGCAGCGTGGCAAATTTGTGGCCGCGTTAGACTAGCAGCCGCCAAGTGATTCGCGGATGCCGATCTACGGGGGACCAACGTCATGCTCACCAAAACCGCTCTTCGCGCGATATTTCCGCGTGCGCCGGAAGCCGATCTCGAAGCGTTCGTGACGTTCGGGGTTGAGGCTTTGAAGAACGCCGGCATCCTGGAGATGGCAAACCGGCTGCAGTACTTCCTGGCGCAGCTTGGCCATGAGTCGAACGGGCTCACGCACAAGGAAGAGAATTTGAATTACTCGGCGCAGCGGATGACCGAGATTTGGCCGAGCCGCTTCCCCACGCTTGAGGCTGCCAAGCCCTATGCGTTCAATCCGGAGAAGCTCGCGAACAAGGTCTACGGTAACCGGATGGGCAACACGGAGCCTGGCGACGGATATCGTTTTCGCGGGCGCGGCTACATTCAGTTGACGGGCCGCGAGACTTACCGCGAGGTCGGTCAGATCGCGGGGCTGGACCTGGAGGCCAACCCGGAGCTTGCGGCGAAGCCCGAAAACGCCGTGCAGATCGCCTGCGCGTTTTGGTCGTGGAAGAAAATCAACAAGCAGTGCGATGCGGGCGACTTCACTGGCGTCACGCAACGTATCAACGGCGGCACGAACGGGCTTTCCGACCGGCTCGATTGGTTGCGCAAGGTCAAGACCATCGTGACGTCGACGACGAACGGCGGGGTCGCGACGGCAACGCCTTCGACAACGGCCACCACGACACCTTCGAAGCCTGCGAAGCCGCCGGTCACGACGCCCGCGAAACCGAAGCCTACCGAGCAACCCGAGACGCTCGCCAACAACGCGGTGCTCGAGGCGCAGAAGAAGTTGACGCGGCTCGGCTATTACAAGGGTATCCTGAACGGCATCTACGATCAGGTTTTGCGCGCGGCGCTTTGGGCTTTCCAAGGCGACGAAGATTTGCCGCAAACCGGGCGGCTCGACACGCGCACCCGGGCGGAACTCAACGTCTGAGAACTAGTAGGCTTCCGTCAGTTCGTCGCGTTCGCGAAACAGCACCGCGAGGAGTACGCCGGTGACGCCGAACACGGCGAACGCGGGCAGCGCCAGCATGCTCGCGAATCCGTCGGTCACGGGGGCCGGCGCCATGCCGGCGATCCAGACCTGAAAGCTCTCGACGCCGGTCGCCGTGAACAGGCCCCAAACTTCGGCGAGCGAGCGCATGTGCGGCTCCGTCCCGCGCTCGAGCAACGTGATGACGTCGGCGCCCAAGAGCATCAGCCCGAGCACGATCAGCACCAGTGCGATGAAACGAAACAGCATGTCATTCCCCACTCTACCCCGGCGTGCATCGTACCCGCACGCCTCGCTCGCGACAAGGTTTTTGGCGCAAAATGCGCTAGTTGCGAAAGTCGACTTGATCGAGTCCGTAACAGCGTAACAATGGCTTTTTTCCGCCATTTCTGACGTAACACCGACGTAACATTGGTGTAACTTGTTACGCTTTGCAGGCGGCGGGGCCGCCGGGCAAACGTTCCCCGTGAGCCTCACCAGGGCCTAAGCTCCGGGGCAAATTTCTTATCCGACAGTTTCAAGTCGCAGCCGCCGTTGGCCAACGGAAATGCCGCAAACGGGGAATGGAACATATGTAGAACAAATAAGCCGAAAGGTCAAGAAAATTCTGCGCCACCGGCAGGCATCGAGGGAATGTCACGCGGAGAATGCGGAGAGGAAGAACTCCGCTCCTCAGCGTGACGTTCTTCATAAAGCCCCTCGCCAGCACTTTACGGCGCAATCGCTGCTTTTGATTCTGTGACGTGTCCCCATAACTTAGCAACTCTCAGCGTGGCGGTTTTGAAACGTGAGGCACTGCCTGCAGAACGCTCATCAGCCAGGTGAGTCCCTCGTCCGCCATCGCAACCTGCGGCGCAACCGCGTAAATCTGATCGCGCTCCAAGACAAATGGCAACGGCGCGCTAACCAGATCGAAGCGCTTGGCATAGGTGACGACCAGACTCTCGGGCAACGCCGCGACAATGTCGGTTTGCGAAATCACGGCGAGCGCCATCAAGAAGTTGGGCACCGTCAGCGCCACGCGGCGTGCGAGACCCTGTTTCGCGAGCGCGATGTCCACATGACCGAACGGATCGCCAATGTCCGACACGAGCAAGTGCTTCTCGGCGCAATAGCGCTCGAGGTCGGGCGCGCGGCCAAGCCTGTGCCCGCGCCGCGTGGCGACCACGAAGCGTTCCTCAAACAGCACGCGCGCCACAAAGCGGGCGGGGATGTCAATTCGCGGTAAGAGCAAAATATCGCAGCCACGCGAGTCCAAATCGGCGAAGGCATCCGTCCATGGCGGCAAGATGTTCCGTGTACTCAGATCGATTCCCGGCGCCGACTTCGCCAACGCCGAAAGTAGCGGGGACAGCATAATGGCGATCAAAGCGTCCGGAGCGCCGATCGTGAAACGCCGCGTCGAGGTCTTCGCGTCGAAGTGCTGCGCTCCGCCCACCACAAGCCGCACGCCCGCGAGCACCTGCGCGATAGGCTCCGCCAACTCTGCCCCCCGCGCTGTCGGCACCACGCCCTTCGGGTTCTTCAAAAACAAAGGATCGTTGAGCAGAGACCGAAGCCGTCCCAGCCCATGACTAACCGCCGAAGGTGAGAGGTTCAGTCGCGCCGCCGCGCGCCCAACGTGACGCTCCGACAGCACCGCCTCGAACAGAACGAGCAGGTTCAGATCGACGCGCGATAGATCAATTTCGTGCAGCATATTGCTGCAATCATATCACTGGATGCAGCATCAGAAAAGCCCCATCTGCCGATGATCAGGAGGTTCCCCATGACAACCCTCGTTCAGCTCAACGCCTTCACCTTTTGCCTCGCGCTGGCCGCTGCCGGTCAGTTGCCCGTGACCCACGCCGGAGACGCCATGCCCCAACCCGCCAAGAAATCCGACGCCCAAACAACGCCTGCGGAAGCGCGCGACGTCATCGCTTTCTGGCAAGATGCCGGTCCCAACATGTGGTTCGCGAAAGACCCCGCCTTCGACAAGCGCTTCCGCGAACGCTTCTTTGCGCAGCACGAAGCCGCATCGCACGGCGATCTCGCGGCGTGGACCAACACGCCAGATGGCACCCTCGCGCTGCTTCTGTTGCTCGATCAGTACCCGCGCAATGCGTTTCGCGGCACACCGCGCATGTACGCAACCGACTCGCTCGCGCGCGGCGTTGCCAACGCCGCCATCGTCGCCGGACAAGATCGCGCAATACCGCTCGCGTTGCGGCTATTCATGTATCTGCCCTTCGGTCATTCCGAAAACCTAACCGACCAAGAGCGTTCCGTTGAATTGTCCCGCACCTTGGGCGAGCCGAGCCTGACCCACGCCAAAGGCCACTTTGACATCATCCGCCGCTTCGGCCGCTTCCCACATCGCAATCCCATCCTCGGCCGCGCCATGAAACCGGGCGAACAGAAATTTCTCGACGAAGGCGGCTTCGCCGGATGAACGCGCCCAAAGACCCATCAACAACGAGACAGCAAATGACCAAACCGAACGCCCTCCACCACCTCGCGATCTCGACCGCCGATATGAAGGGTCAGATCGCGTTCTTCACCGACGTTCTGGGCACGGAACTCGTCGCGCTCTATTGGATGCATGGCGTCGAGGGTGCGTGGCATGCCTTCCTGAAGCTCAACGAGAAATGCTCTATTGCCCTCGTTCACATGCCCGAAATGAAATCGATCGACGCGATTCCAGGGGTTACTCACAGCGGCAATCCACGCGCGCCCTCCGCGCCCGGCACGATGCAGCATGTCGCGCTGAACGTGGACGACGAAGCGGCGCTGCTCGCGATGCGCGACCGAATCCGCTCAAGAGGCGTCATTGCCATTGGGCCGGTCGACCACGGCGTGTGCAAGTCGATCTACTTTGCGGGGCTGGAAAACCTGAGCTTAGAAATCGCAACGTCCTCGGACGCAATCGACGCACACGCGTGGATCGATCCCGAAGTTGTCGCGCTCGCCGGCATCAACGCCGCCGAATTGCGTTCCTTCACTGTGCCCGCACTTGACAAAAGCGACGGCGGCGCGGTGCCGCAACCGCCTTACGATCCCGCGAAGCCTCATCAAAGATTTCCCGATGCCGAATACCGCCAACTGATCGCCCTGCCCGATAGCGTCGTCGCGCAGATGTTGAGCGAGACGGAGCCGCCCGTCGGTCGCACGAGCTAAACCAGTGCCATCAGTAGAATTACGGTGACAGTGGACCAAGCTCGCTTCCGTGACCTTCAGTCTTATCAATTTAGTGCACTGTCACCGTAATCCTGTCACCGTAATCCACCGTAATCAAACCTTGAACTCACCGATCAGGCGCCGTTCAACGTGCGCAACACGGCGGAGTTGGAATTCCGGTGACATGTAACTCTGCTTCCACGGCGATGCTGCGAAGGGCGGGTGTGCACCCACCTATGTCAAGGCTTCGGCGCGGTCGCAGGGAGTCAAGAGGGACCCGGGACACACCACACCTTGCACACCGCAGTCTTCGCAGCCGGTGCAAGTGCAAAGGGTAACTTCTCGTGCTACCGTCCAAACGATCGCCGAACGGTGATGCTTTGGCGGCGCAGGTGCGATGATGGGCGCGTTCGATCATTTCCGGCTGGTGATGGCGGGGCCGTTCGCGCCGCAAGGGGCCGGCGCGATCGCCGAACTCCTGGAAGGCCAAGCACGTCAGGTCTGCGTGGACCGTGGTCTTAGTCGTGCCGAGATCTATTGCGGCGGCGGCGTGGTGACGCTGCTCCTCACGGAGCGAGACGCTTGGGAAGCGGTGATTGTGGGGCCTAACGCCTATCGGCTTTATCCGGGATTCGTCAGCGCCGACGGCGAGGCGATCACATGGCCGAACATTTGGGTGGCGGACGATTACAGTCTCGACAAGTTCACGACGGCTCTGGAGGAAGCGTTCGAACAGGCGGCACGCCCCGACAACTAGAGAATTCGGCGCACCGATCCGGTTCGCTGGGAGCCGATGGGCGCCGTCCGGCCCAATTTGGTGGCTCCAGCCACGCGAACGTGAGTTGGATGAACGGAGAATAAATCCGCGGTTCGCCTGGTCTTCAGGTTCGCGGGCCCAATCTTTGCTGTTGACCACCACCGGAGACGTGCGAGCGATGACGCGCAACATGACTTACGCCCTGGGCGCCGCCGTTGCCGTCGTCATCGTGGTGGGGTCTTGGCTCACGTTGCGGAGTACCGCGGGCGACAATGCGGGCTATGAGACGAAGCTTGTGGACCGCGGCGCGATCGAGCGTGTGGTTTCGGCGTCCGGCGGCGTGAACCCGCTCGTCACCGTGCAGGTCGGCACGCAAGTGTCGGGGCAGATCTCGGTCGTGGACGTGGACTTCAATTCGCCGGTCAAGAAAGGTCAGCGCTTGGCGTTGATCGACCCGCAGTCGTTTCTCTCGCGGGTAACGCAGGCGGAGAGCGATTTGGCCGGCGCGCGCACGCAAGTCGCGCTGCAGGCCGCGAACGTGGCGCGGGCGCAGGCGCAGTTGCTGAAAGAGCGCCGCGCGCTTGAGCGTGCGCAGTCGCTCGCCGCGAAGGGGTTCAGTTCGACCGCGACGCTGGACCTGCAGAAGGCGACCGTCGCTTCGGCGACCGCCGACGTCGCCGTTGCGAGAGCGCAGGCGGACAATGCCAAGTCTGTTATCGCGGCACGCCAAGCGTCCCTTGCCCAAGCCAAGATCGACCTTTCGCGGACGCAGATCATGTCGCCGATCGACGGCATCGTGATCGAGCGTAACGTCGATAAGGGGCAGACGGTTGCCGCAAGCCTGCAGGCACCCGTTCTGTTCAAGATCGCGCAAGACCTTTCGCAGATTCAAATCAACGTGCAAGTCGACGAGGCGGACATCGGCACCGTGAAGGCGGGCCAGAACGTGCAGTTCACTGTCGCCAGCTTTCCGCAGCGCGACTTTCGCGGCGGGGTTTCGCAAGTTCGCGTCGGCGGCGTGAGCGAGCAGAGCGTCGTTACCTACACCGTCGTCGTCGCCGCGCCGAACCGCGACCAGGCGCTGATGCCCGGCATGACGGCGAGCGTGAAGATCGTCACAGGGCGGCGCGACGACGTGCTGCGCATACCGAACGAGGCGCTGCGCTTCCGGCCGCCGGGGGCGGTGCAGTCCACCAGCGACGCGCCGTCCGGC
>JABFRX010000222.1 GCA_013140995.1 Alphaproteobacteria bacterium
GCCGATGCTCTGTTGGACGACGCGGTTCACGCCGGCCTGGCCGCACGCGACGATCCAGTTCGCCGTGCCTTCGCTGCGCACGCGGTCGTTCGCGTCGAACGAACCGCGCCCGCTGGGCCCCGGCAGCGATGTCGCGAGATTGATACCAACGTCGCAACCGGCGATCGCCGCCGTCAGCGACACGGTGTCAAAGATATCCGCCGTTGCGATTTCGGCCCCGCTGGCGCGTGCGGCATTCGCCGCTTCCGGCCGCCGGACGAGAGCGCGCACACGATACCCCGCAGCAACAAGCCGCGGCATGACGTGGCGGGCGTAGACGCCGTTGGCGCCGAGGACGGCGATGCGTTCGCTCAAGGGCATCGTGGTCCGTCCTTACGTCCGCCGGCCGCGGTAGTTCTTTTTGACGTCGTCGACCGCCCTTACCTGGCTCAAGAGGTCGTCGAGCGCGTTGTTGTCTTTTTCCGTGAACGCGTAGCCGGGATCGCGCGCCTTCTTAACGAGCACGGCGAGCGCGTCGCCGACGCGGCCGAGCTGGCGGCCGTAGCTGCCGACTTCGTCGAGCACCAACCGTTCGATTTCCGGCGCACCCGAGTTGCCAAGATTGACGTTGAAGACCCACGTCCACGGATTGATCGTCTGCATCACATCGCCGGTGAACGGCGACAAACGAAACTGAGGCATGAGCTGTCCTCGCCGGTGAATTCGGTTAGACGATCCGCCGGTGTACCGATACCTGTCAACCGCTCTCGACCGGCTAGCACCGCGGTCTAGAAGACGAAGCCCCAAATCTATATCCCTACGTCCTACCTCAGGGGGAGAGTCGTCAGTGGCGAAGGTGAAGCCGACCAGCAACCCGAAGCTCAAGCTTCACGGGTTCAACAATCTGACCAAGTCGCTGTCGTTCAACATCTACGACATCTGCTATGCGCGCACGAAGGCCGAGAACAGCGAATACATCG
The DNA here is from genome assembly GCA_013140995.1 of Alphaproteobacteria bacterium. Classification (GTDB taxonomy): domain Bacteria; phylum Pseudomonadota; class Alphaproteobacteria; order Micropepsales; family Micropepsaceae; genus SZUA-430. The sequence goes on from JABFRX010000222.1 coordinate 960, forward strand.
AGTACATCGACGAGGTCTACAACGCCAAGCGGTTGACCGCGATCCTGACCGAAGTCGCCGACATCATCGGCGCGCACGTCTTGAACGTGGCCAAGCAGGATTACGATCCGCAAGGCGCGAGCGTCACCATGCTGATCTCCGAGGGCCACCACGACGGCCTCGCCACGCCCAAGAAGGCCTCCGTCGTCGGCCACTTGGACAAGAGCCACATCACCGTGCACACCTATCCGGAGACGCACCCGGATGCCGGCATCAGTACCTTCCGCGCCGATATCGACGTCAGCACCTGCGGCCGGATCTCGCCCCTCAAGGCGCTGAACTTTCTCATCGAAAGTTTCGAGTCCGACATCGTGGTGATGGACTACCGCGTGCGCGGCTTCACCCGCAACGTGCGCGGCATGAAGCACTTCATCGACCACACGATCGACTCGATCCAAAATTTCATCTCGCCCGCCATCCAGGACCGCTATGACATGGTCGACGTGAACGTCTACCAAGAGAGCATGTTCCACACGAAGATGCGCCTGAAGGAACTCGACCTCGACACCTATCTGTTCGGCGCAGGCGAGGCCGACCTCACGTCCCGCGAAGCCAAACTCATCCGCGGCCGCGTCAATCACGAAATCAGCGAGATTTTCTACGGACGAAACATTCAGCGCGGCGCGTGAGTGCGGTGTGCCTGGGACCGCCGGCATCTTGCCGGCTCTTGCGGCGGTGAAGATAGAGAAAGAGCCGGCAGGATGCCGGCGGTCCCAGGCTTACCGCTTGCGCGCGACGAGGAAGATGCGGGGTTCTTGTTTGGGTTTCGTGCCGTGGCGGTCGCGTTCGACGATGTCGAAGCCTGCGGCCCTTGCGGGCGAGGATGTCAGCGCGCTGGCGCGCGAGGTGAAGATCCGACGAACGATCCTTTGCCGATGGAAGGACAGTTATCGCAAAGGCGGAGCGTCGCAGGGAATTCAGGGGACACGTGACAAACCCGATGGCAATTGGTTGAGTTTGTTGCGTGCCCCCCATTGCGTAATTCCTGTCACCGAATTCTGGCCACGTCTCGACATTTCAAAAAGTTCGTCCGACGATGGGGCCCATCTGCGAGGGACACCAGCAGGGGTTGCCAATCGGGGCGTAGGTCGCCGTGTAGCACGCACCGTAGGGTGTGCCGCATCGGTTGCCCATTGCCGGTTGCGGATTTGGTGACTGCGAAAAGTTGGGCGGAACACGCGATGATTGACTTTGGGCGTAATACGCACTGACGCGCTGGCGCACCACGTCTTCAAATTCGTAAGCGGCGCGCTCAATCGAGTTCGCACGTCCTTGCCCGCGCCCAGCCAGCATCTCTTGGCTGTAGCCACACTTGAACCCGTTCTCGCCCATCTCGCGCCACTGCGACATGTGCTTCATTTCATGGCCTAGCGTGACTGCGAGTTCGACGCGATTTCCTCTCAGACTTGGATTCAGAAGAATGCGGCCCGGTTGCGGCGCAAATCCTGTTCCGTTAAGCGGGCACCATCGAATGTCCGTGTTGGTGAATTGGCCCCAATTCAACAAGCCCGTTGCGGCGAGCGCTCTCTTCGCTTCTTCGACCTGATCGAGGTAGTCGGCGCGGCCGTTCCAGTTTGCGCAATACGCGATCACCGGCTGAACGAAACTCTCGAATGGCGCGCCGCACGCAGCCTGCGGGTTCGTTCCCATCTCTATTGGGCTGGGAATGTGAGGGATTGAAGAGCCAGTCGCGCAAGCCGCGTGCTTTTCGACTTCGCACGTTGCATGGCATGCGGGCTCGATGATGCAAACCCCAAACGCACAACGGCGGCATCTGTCATGGCAATTTGTGTTGCACTCCGTCGCGAACGCATTAGGGCAACACAGAATCAAGAATGAAAAGACGGCAAGTAGCTTTCGCATAGACATCCCCGCAAAGTATTAGTCGCGCTGCCGACGATCGCCCGGCAGCGCGACTAATACTTTGCGGGGATGTC
>JABFRX010000155.1 GCA_013140995.1 Alphaproteobacteria bacterium
GCTAGCGGTCGGCAATCCGTTCGGCCTTGGCGGCACCGTGACAGCTGGTATCGTTTCGGCGCGCGGACGCGACGACGTCGGCGGGACGACGTATACCGACTATCTGCAGATCGACGCCGCGATCAACCGCGGCAACTCCGGCGGTCCGACGTTCGACATGTCGGGGCGCGTCATCGGCATGAACACAGCGATCTATTCGCCGTCGGGTACGAGTGCCGGCATCGGCTTTGCCATCCCGTCCGGCACTGTGCAGCGGGTCGTGGAGGAGTTGAAGAAATCGGGTTCCGTGACTCGCGGCTGGCTTGGCGTGCAAATTCAAAGCTTGAGCGAAGATGCGGCGCAGGCTTTGGGCTTGCCCAATGCGAACGGCGCAATCGTGGCCGAAGTTATCGACGGCAGCCCGGCGAAGAAGGCGGGCTTCAAGCAGGGCGACGTTGTTCTGAAGATGAACGGCACGCAAGTGAAAGATAACCGTGACTTGACGCGCCGCGTCGGTGCGTTGCGCGCGGGCGAGACCGCGTCGTTCATCGTCTGGCGTGACAGCAAGGAGATGACGATCACGGTCACGATCGCCAAACGCCCTGACGAGCAAAAGCTTTCGAAGCTCGATCCGCGCACGAGTGGCGGCACGGACGGTAAGCCCGGCCAAGCCTCCGTTTCGGCATTGGGTCTCGGTTTGACTGCTATCACGCCGATCGTGCGCCAGGAGTTTGGTCTCGACGGTGGCGAGAAGGGCGTTCTGATCACCGAGGTCAATCCGGACAGCGACGCGGCGGAACGCGGTTTGCGGCCGGGCGATCGTATCGTCGCGATCGGCGGCAACGAGGTGCGCGCGGTGACCGACGTGAGTTCGGCCGTCAGCCAAGCGAAGTCGCAAAAGCGGCCGTCGGTGCTTTTGTTCGTCGAGCGCGGCGGCAGTCAGCAAGTGCAGCGGGTCTACGTGCCCGTGAAAATCAAATAGGCGAACGACGTTTCGGGGGCGGTTTGCGCCGCCCCCTCGTCCTTCACCCCCAGCAAAGGACGCTGTTCAAAGATGCGGATTTTGGTTGTTGAAGATGACCGCGAGGCGGCTGCGTATCTGACGCGCGGCCTGAAAGAGAGCGGGCATATCGTCGATCATGCCGGCGACGGCGAGGACGGATTGCACCTCGCCATGGCCGGCAACTATGACGTCGCGGTCGTGGACCGCATGATGCCGCGGCTCGACGGATTGTCGATGGTGCGCCGTATGCGCGACGAAGGCAACAAGACGCCGGTCTTGTTCCTGAGTGCGCTTGGCGAGGTGGACGATCGCGTGAAGGGTCTGCGCGCCGGCGGCGACGACTATCTGGCGAAGCCCTACGCGTTCGTCGAGTTGCTGGCGCGGATCGACGCGCTGGTCCGGCGCAACGGCACCGACACCGTGATGACGAAGCTTGGCGTGGGCGATCTGGAGCTCGATTTGTTGTCGCGCACGGCGACACGGAGCGGGCAGCGGATCGACCTGCAGCCGCGGGAGTTTTTGCTGCTCGAGTATCTGATGCGGCACGCGGGGCAGGTGGTCACGCGCACCATGCTTCTGGAGAACGTTTGGGAGTATCATTTCGATCCGCAGACGAACGTGATCGACGTGCACATCTCGCGCCTTCGCGCGAAGATCGATAAGGGTTTCAACGAGGCTCTGTTGCACACGGTGCGCGGCGCCGGATACTCGCTCCGTGCGCTTTCTTGACGTCTTCCGCACGGCGACGTTCAGGTTGGCATTTGCCTACCTGATGCTCTTTGCCGTGTCGGTGCTTTTGGTCCTGGGCTTCATCTATTGGCGGACCGCGGGATCATTGGCGACGCTGTCGGACGAGACGATCAAGGCCGAGGTCCAAGGCCTCGGCGAACAGTATAAGAGACTTGGCATCGTCGGCCTGCGCACGATCATCGTTGAGCGCGCGGCGCGGCAGAGTTTGCGCAATAGTCTCTATCTTCTGGCGATCGGCGACGTGCCGTTGGCGGGCAATCTTTCGCTTTGGCCGCCGGATGCTGTTGCGAGCGACCGCGACTGGATCAACTTCACCTACGAACGTGAAGACGATCCGGACCACGAAAAGCGCCCCGGCCGCGCTATCCAGGTCCCGCTGGTGGGCGGCTATAGGCTTCTTGTCGGGCGCGACACGAAGGAAGTCAGCGCGATCGGCGACGCGATCCGCTCCACGCTGATGTGGGCGATCGGGATCACGGGTCTTATCGGGGTCGTTGGCGGTGTTTGGATCAGCCGCAACGTGCTTCGCCGGTTGGAGGCGATCAACCGTACCAGCCGGGATATTATGTCGGGCGACCTGACGCGGCGTGTACCGGTGATGGGCAACCGCGACGAACTCGACGATTTGGCGAACAATTTGAACCAGATGCTTGAGCAGATCGAGCGGCTGATGATGGGCATGCGCGAGGTCGCCGACAACATCGCGCACGATCTGCGCACGCCACTGAACCGGCTGCGCAATAAGCTTGAGGGCGCGATGATCGGGCATCAGTCGCAAGAGGAAACCGCTGTCGCGCTCGAGAGCGCTATCCAAGAAGCGGACGGGTTGATCTCCACGTTCAACTCGTTGCTCTTGATTGCGGAGGCCGAGACCGGGGCGCATCGCGATACGCTGGAGCCCGTCGATTTGAGCGAGATCATCCACGACGTTGCCGACCTCTATGAGCCGGCGGCGGAGGATCGCGGCATCTCGCTGAAGTTTGTGGCGCCGTCGAAGGTTATGGTGCGCGGCAATCGCAGCCTCTTGGCGCGGGCGGCGGCGAACCTGGTCGAGAACGCGCTGAAGTATTCGCCGAAGGGCGGCGCGGTGACGGTGTCTGCGAGCGTCGATGTGCGCAGCCACCGGCCCACTTTTTCGGTGCGCGATACGGGGCCGGGCATCCCCGAGGCCGATCGCGAGCGTGTGCTCGACCGGTT
>JABFRX010000157.1 GCA_013140995.1 Alphaproteobacteria bacterium
GGCCGCCACCGCAAGCCTGAGCGCGGGCGCCGCGTTCAACCGCACCGAAAGCCGCGGCGGCCACTTCCGCGGCGACTATCCGCAAGCCGATCCGGCGCAAGCCAAACGCACGTTTGTGACGCTCGCCGAGATCCGCGCGACCACGGCGCTTGCCGCGCACGAAGCGAAGGCGCACCTCAAGGCGGTCAAATGACCACAAAGAGGCCCGCCATCGCCGTCGAGCCGCTGTCGCCGTTGCTCATCGAACCCGCCGTCCGCGCCGCGCTCTTGGAAGACTTCGGCCGCGCCGGCGACCTCACCACGCAAGCGACGATCCCCGCGTCCGCCACAGCGCACGGCATCATCGCCGCCCGCGAGAGCGGCCGGATCGCCGGCCTCGACTTCGCGCTGACCGCGTTCCGCTTGATGGACCCGGCGATCAGGATCGCCGTACGCGCACCCGACGGCTCGGACGTCGTGAAGGGCGATGTCGTCGCGATCATCGACGGTCCGGCGCGACCAATCCTAACCGGCGAGCGCGTTGCCTTGAACTTCCTCGGGCAGCTGTCCGGCATCGCCACGGCAACCGCCAAACTCGTCAAGCTCTGCGAAGGCACGAAGGCCCGCGTCGTCTGCACACGTAAAACCACGCCTGGCCTACGTGCATTCGAGAAATACGCAGTGCGTTGTGGCGGCGGCCAAAACCACCGCTTCGGCCTCGACGACGGCATCTTGATCAAAGACAACCACATCGTGGCCGCGGGCGGCATCGCGAACGCAATCAAGGCGGCGCGCGCCCACGCCGGCCACATGGTCCACATCGAAGTCGAAGTCGATAGCCTCGATCAACTCGACAAGGCGCTCGAACTCGGCGCGAATTCAATCCTCCTCGACAACATGAAGCCGGATCAGCTGCGCGAAGCGGTCAAACGCACCGCAGGCCGCGCAATCCTCGAAGCCTCAGGCAACGTCACCGCCGAAACAATCGCCGCCATCGCCGCAACGGGTGTGGACATCATCTCATCCGGCACAATCACCCACTCGCCGAAGTGCTTGGACCTGGGTCTCGACTTCCAGCAGACAGCTTAGCGCGCCCGGGTCGTCGCAAGAGTGCGGCACGATTTTGCGAGCAGCCGCAAACGCTCCCGCCTGATGTCGCTGACGTCCTGACCGAGTGCCGCCAATTCGCGCTCGACGATGCGCAAAATCTCGCAACTGGACCGCACGGTACCCTGCAGTCGGAACGGCTGTCCCAGGTCGGCGAGTTCGTCCTTCTCTTCTTTGCGGTCCCACTTCACGAGCTCGACGTTGCGCTTCTCTTGCTTGAACGCATCCCAAAGCAATTGTTGGCGCGCATCGCCCGCAAGCGACGCAGCATCATTGACGAAGTGATTGGCCATCAGATGCAACGCCCATCCCGTCCGCTCGGCGCAAAAGCCGTTCGCGCGCGCATAACACGCAGCCGCGTCTCCCACGAACGCATCCGGCTCGTGCCCGGTTTGGGCGATGTAGTTTTGCAACCGCCCAATCGCCCCGCCCGCGTCCCGCATATCGCGATGCGCTTCGGCGGCGAAGTAGAGCCCATGCCCGTTATTCGGCCGCACGCTCAAGATCAAGAGCGCCAGATCGAGAACCGCTTGCGGTTGCTTCTCGCGATAGAGATGACGGCACACACCCCCGGCAGCCATAAGAACACTATCCTGCGCTTCGCCATTACTTTCCTTGAGAACTTTCTCGAACGCCCGCAGATAGGACGCGTTGCGCGTTTCCGACGCATCGAGCCGCGCATCCAAATCGGCAGCCGCGAGCCACGTAAAAACGGCAATCAACCCGGCGATCAGAATGCTGGCCAACCACTTCGTCCGCGCCTCCGGCGAGATGATGCCCGAGAGCGGCCCCAAGAACGCCGCCGCTCCCGCGCCGAACGCCGCGAGATAGGGCCGAAGCCAGGGAACCTCCCACAGCAGGATGCACACGATCAGAATGGCGACAACGATACCGACAGTGGCTGCCGAAATGGGCGTAAAGTACTCGGCAAAAAGTGCGCGAATCCGCTGCATGGAATTTCCCCCGCGACGATGAGTCGGGTCAGGGCACCATCATCCGCCCGCCGCAATCCCGCGTCCAGGGCACCCTGGCGTCCCCGAGAAAGGCGTTGGAAACGCCCCGTTCGCGGGCCTAATCGTCGCGATAAACCTTCTCGCGCTTCTCGTGACGCTCTTGCGCTTCGATGCTCAGCGTCGCGATGGGCCGCGCCTCCAAACGGCGCAGGCTGATCGGATCGCCCGTGTCTTCGCAGAACCCGTAGGTGCCTTCCTCGATCCGCCGTAGCGCCGAGTCGATCTTGGAGATCAGCTTGCGTTGCCTATCCCGTGCGCGCAGTTCGTTCGCACGCTCTGCCTCGCTCGACGCGCGGTCGGCCAAGTCGGCATGCGGGACGGAGTCGCTGGCCAGCGTGTGCAGCGTTTCCTTCGACTCGCGAAGGATGTCGTGTTTCCACTTCAGCAAGCGCTGGCGGAAATACTCGCGCTGCCGCTCGTTCATGAACGGCTCGTCGTCGGACGGCCGGTAATCGACGGGTAGTGCGACGCCCATGGCGATAGTTCCTCCCGCGGGCCGCGACGCACGGCGCCAAAGTGCGGCGGACTATATTGAGCGGCCCCCGCCCCTACAACGTCCGAAACAAGAAAAGAAATTTGGTCTTTACGCCGGATTTCCGTGCTATCTCGCGCTTGCGAAATGGCCTTAGCGTGCGCGCCGTGCCACCCGCACTGCGGCCGAAACGGGCCGCCCCGCGCGGGTCAATTCGAAACGCAGCGTCTGCCCGGCCGTGGCCTCGACAACAAGCTTTTGCATCATCCGCGAATCTTTCACGGCCGTCCCGTCGATACGCACGACGACATCGCGCGCTTTGAGGCCAGCCACTGCAGCCGGGCCCGCTGGCGTCACGTGGCCCACACGCGCCCCTGGACGTTCGTCGTCAAGGTCCTCGACGTTCGCCCCGATCCACCCGCGCTCGACCCGCCCGTGCGCCTTCAGCTGTGCGACGATCGTGGCGACGGTGTTGGAAGGAATGGCGAACCCGATCCCGATCGACCCGCCCGATGGCGAGAGCATCGCCGAGTTCACGCCCACGACCTTACCGTCCATGTCGAAAAGCGGCCCGCCGGAGTTGCCGGGGTTGATCGCGGCGTCAGTCTGAATGAAGTCGTCGTAGAGCTCCGCGTCCAGCTGCCGGTTGCGGGCGCTGATGATGCCTGCCGACACGCTGCCGCCCAGCCCGAACGGATTACCGATCGCAAGCACCCAATCGCCGGCCTTCGCCTCGTCCGAATTGCCGAAGGCAAGCGCCGTCAACGGCTTCTTCGGCTGCACGCGCAAAAGCGCGATGTCTGTCTTCGCATCCCGCCCTGCAACCGTCGCCTTCAGGCGACGCCCGTTCTGCAGCGCGACGTATATCTCCTTCGCACCCTCGATGACGTGATTGTTCGTGACGATCAGCCCGGACGCGTCGATGACGAACCCGGAACCCAGCGACCGCCCGCCCCGCTCACCCGCCCCGCGCGTCATCTGGCCGTCCCAAGCCGACGGCGCGATCGCGCTCTTGGCATCCGCCGTCTCGCCGGACCGTTCGGTCGCAATGTTCACGACGCCCGGCGACAGCTTTTCGACCAGCGCCGAAAATCCATCCGGCACCGGCTTCGCGAAGGCGACACCAAAGCCAAGCGACAACGACGCCGCGATGGCGCACCAAACTCTGATCAAGCGACCCCTCGCCAATGGCGGCCAAACGCAAACGGCGCCGACAAGAGTGATCGGCGCCGCGTGGTAAAGAACGGGTTTACGGCTCAGCGCGTACCGGTGTGCCCGCGTTGAAAATACTTGAAGAACGGACTGTCGGGCGAAATCACCATCGTGGTGTTGGCCCCGGTCATCGATGCCTCATAGGCTTTCAGCGTCCGGTAGAACTCGAAGAACTCCCGGTCCTGGCCATAGGCGTCGCCCAGCACGCGGTTTTTCTCGGCATCGCCTTCGCCACGCAGGATTTCGGACTTCCGCGTCGCGTTCGCCTTGATGATCGTGACGTCCTTGTCGGCCGTACTCTTGATCCGCGTCGACTCTTCGTCGCCCGAGGCGCGGATACCCGCCGCCTCCCGTTGGCGTTCGGTCTGCATGCGGCCGAACACGGCTTCAAGGTTTTCCTTCGGCAGGTCGGCGCGCCGGATACGAACGTCGACAATTTCAATACCGAGGCCCAAGGACTGCGCCTTGATCTGATCGCGGATCGCCTGCATCAGTTGCGACCGTTCCGACGACAGCAACGCGGCGAAAGACTTCTTGCCCAATTCGCCGCGCAAGCTGGAACTTAGGATCGACGACAAGCGCTGGCGCGCCACGGCGTCGGTCCGCACCGATTGGTAGTAGCGCAACGGGTTGACGATCCGATACCGCGCAAATGCATCAACAACGATTCGGCGCCTATCGGAAGCGATCACCTCTTCCGGCGGCGCGTCGAGCTCCAGGATGCGCTTGTCGAAGAACGTAACCGTTTGGATGAACGGAACTTTCCACGCCAACCCAGGCTCTTGGACGACGGGCATACGCGGCTCACCGAACTGGGTGATCAACGCCTGCTCGCGCTGCTCAACCACGAAGAACGTGTTGAAAGCGACGATGATCAGAACCGCAGCCAAAACGCCGAGAAGGCCGAGTGAGTTTCTCATGGCTCAGTTTCCTCCCGCAGCTTGGCCTTGCGAGCGCCGGAGCTCGGGCAACGGCAAGTACTGCACCACGCCGCTCTTGTTCTCGATGATAATCTTGTTCGTGTTGCCCAAGACATGCTGCATCGTCTCGAGATACATGCGCTCGCGCGTCACTTCGCGGGCACTCTTGTATTGATTGAGAATCGACACAAAGCGCTGCGCCTCACCCTGCGCCTCGGTGATCGCCCGTTGTTTATAAGCTTCCGCATCCTGCTCGATCTTCGCCGCTTCGCCGCGCGCTTGCGGTATGATCGTGTTCGCGTAGCGCTGCGCCTCGTTGCGTTTCTTGTCTTGGTCGGCACGCGCGGCCTGCACGTCGCGGAACGCGTCGATGACTTGACTGGGCGGGTCGACCTTGCGCAACGCGACACGCGTGATATTGACACCGGCTTTGTAGAAATCGAGTGTCGCCTGCATCACCTTGCGCACCTTTTCCTGAACCTCGGCGCGGCCTTCTGTTTGGATCGAGTCGATCTTGGCCTGGCCGACGGCTTCGCGCATCGCACTTTCGGCGACGGCTTTGACCGTTCCTTCCACGTCGCTGACCTCGAATAGATACTTCTCGGCGTCCGCAACCTTCCAGAAAACCACGAAATCGATGTCAACCACGTTTTCGTCGCCAGTCAGCATCATGCTTTCGACCGGAACGTCGGACTCGGCGTCGCGCGAACTATCCTCCTCCGTCCGGAACCCGACGTTGGTCTGGTTCTCTTGCTCGACGTTCGGCCTAAGGACGGTCTCGATCGGATAGGGCAAGCGGATGTGCAAGCCGGGCCCAAGCTTGTCAACCGCAGCACCGAAGCGAAGCACGATGCCTTGCTCGGCCGGCTGGATCACATAGATGCCCGTCAAGAACCACAGAATGAGCAGAAGCCCGCCGATCCCGGCGAACATCATCCCGCCCGGCGGCTGGTTCGGGAACATGCGCTTGAACCAATCGCGCGCGCGCTTAAACACTTCGTCGAGATCGGGTGGCCGTATGTTCGGGCCCTGTCCGCGCCCGCCACCGCCGTTCGAGGGGCCCTGCCCCCAGGGTCCACGGCCGCCGCCACCGGGGTTCCACCCGCCGCCGCCGCCCTTATTGTCGTTCCAAGGCATGCCGACCTCTCATCCCGTCAAAGAAACGGGCCGTGCCAAGGCGGCCGGGTGAAAAGAACCTCACCGTACGCAAACAAGGACACATCCCTTACGAATCACGCGAAACACACCACATTGGATGTACCGTTAGGGCGGGTTTATAAGTTCCTAATGCCGCTTAACGCAACGCGTCACCGCATTCGATCGCAGAACGCGATCACCCTGCTATGTGGCGCGTCTCGAAATCGCGTCAAGGGCGCCAAACAACAGAGTTTTCTCAATGTCGAACCTCACGCCTGACGACGTTCTGGCGGCACTGAAAGCCGTCGTCGATCCCGCACGAAATATGGACGTTGTTGCACTTGGGATGATCCAGGGGTTGCAGGTCAAAGAAGGACACATCTCATTCGCTCTGGAGGTTGCAGCCGAAGAAGGACGCACCAAAGAACCGCTGCGTCTCGCTTGCGAAAAGGTGGTGCTAGCGCTCAAAGGCGCACGCTCTGTGACTGCAGTCCTAACCGCCCACAAGGCCCCCACGGCGGCTCCAACCGGCCGCGCAGGCTCCCCCGACCGCCAGGGTCCGGCCGGTGTCAAAGCCGTTGTCGCAGTCGCCAGCGGCAAGGGCGGCGTCGGCAAATCGACAGTGGCCGTCAACCTCGCCGTCGCGCTCAGCCAACTCGGCCGCAAGGTCGGCCTGCTCGACGCCGACATCTACGGCCCCTCGATCCCGCGCATGCTGGGCCTCAAGGGCAAGCCATCATCAAAAGACGGCAAGATCCTGCAACCGATGCAGGCTTGGGGCCTAAAGGCGATCTCGATCGGTTCGCTCATTGAAGAGGATCGAGCGATGATCTGGCGCGGGCCTATGGTGATGACGGCCCTGACCCAGCTGATCTACGAGGTCGAATGGGCACCGCTCGACGTGCTCGTCGTGGACATGCCGCCCGGTACCGGCGACGCGCAGCTGACGCTCACCCAGCGCGTGCCGCTTAGCGGCGCGATCATCGTCTCGACGCCGCAAGACGTGGCCTTGATCGACGCGCGCCGCGGTATTGCGATGTTCAATCAGGTGCGCGTGCCGATCTTCGGCATTGTCGAAAACATGTCGACGTTCGTGTGCCCGAACTGCGGCCACGAAAGCCACATCTTCAGCCACGGCGGCGCCCGCGAAACGGCGGCGCAGTTGGAAACAGATTTCTTGGGCGAAATCCCGCTTCACATCGCCATCCGCGAAACATCCGACGGCGGCACGCCGATCACCGCGCTCGACCCGAAGAGCCCGCAAGCCAAAGCCTTCATCGACCTCGCCACCCGCGTCGCCGCCAAACTCGACGCCGGCAACACCCGCACGGGCCCGCGCATCACGATGGAATAGGAGATTTGAAACGCCAAGCACGCCAAGCTAAAGAGGCCGGAAAGACGCATCGCGCCGCCAGATCATGGAAGTCGCCGCCGATAGCTTTCGCCGTGACGGCATCGCTTCGTCGGGACTCGCCGGCATCATGAGCGAAGCTGGACTGACGAACGGCGCCTTCTATCCGCACTTTCAATCCAAGGCGGACCTCGTGCGTGAAAGCGTAGCGGCAACGATGGACTGTCAGTCGGACTGGCCGCGCCAAGACAAAGCACGGCCAAAGCCAATGCAAAGGAGAAGGCGAACATGAAACCCGTCTGTCTAGTGATCGGCGCCGGCGCAGGCATCGGCGGAACCGTCGGCCGCCGCTTCGCGCAGGAGGGCTATCACGCCGCTCTATGCCGCCGAACCGATCTTGAGGGATTGAACCGGCTGGTGGACGAGATCAAGAGCGACGGTGGAGCGGCGACGGGCTTTCTCCTGGATGCGACCGAGACCAATGCAATCGAAAGCCGCGTCGCCGAGGTCGAAGCCGACATTGGTCCCATCGAAGTAGTCGTTTATAATCTGGGAGCCCAGATCGGCGACCGGGCTTTGAAGGCGACATCGCTCAAGGCATTCGAAACTGGCTGGCGTCTCGGCACGTTTGGTTTGTTTCGGCTTGCGTCTTCTGTGTGCCCGTTAATGGAAGCGCGCGGCAAAGGAACGATACTAGTAACCTCCTCGACCGCATCGAGGCGGGGAAACGGCGGCCAGCATTCGCATGCCGCCGCCATGGGCGGACGGCGCATGCTGTGCCAATCGCTCAACGCGGAGTTCGCGCCGAAGGGAATCCACGTCGCCCACATAGTGATCGACGGCGCCGTGGACGCGCCCGACACGTTGGGAAAGATGCTGGGACCGGAGAGGTTCCAACAGTTGCGGGAAACCCGCGGCAACGAACACGACGGGTTGCTGCTTCCAACGCAGATCGCCGAAACCTACCTCCACCTTGCGCGCCAACACCGGTCGGCATGGACGCACGAACTCGACCTACGCGCATTCTCCGACCGACCCTGGTGGAACCACTGAGATTGAACGTGGCCCTTCGAAGTCGTTCTGCGGCCCTGGTTCGAAAAATGGTGACATAAGAGAGCAGCATCATGAAGACGCTAGATTTCTTTTTCGATTTTGGCAGTCCGAACGCTTACTATTCGTGGAAGGTGCTGCCCGGCATTCTGAAGCGCACCGGCGCCGAGGCGAACGTCATTCCGGTCTTGCTCGGCGGGTTGTTCAAACTCACCGGCAATCAGCCACCAATGGTCGCGTTCAGCGCCGTGAAGGGGAAACTCGCTTACGAGCAGCTTGAGAGCCAGCGCTTCATGAAGAAGCACGGCATTCACGCCTTCCGCTTCAACCCGCATTTTCCGGTGAATACGCTACTTATTATGAGCGGCCTCATTGCTGCGCGGCGTTTAGGTATCGGCGACGCCTACATCGAAGCGGTTCTCAAGGCGATGTGGGAGGACGGCCTTAAGATGGATGACCCCGCCATCGCCGCGGGCGTTCTGAGCGCCGCCGGCCTCGACGCGCAAGCCATCCTAACGGCGACACAAGACCCCGCTGTGAAGGCCGAACTCGCCGCCAACACAGAAGCCGCTGCCGCGCGCGGAGCCTTCGGCATTCCAACCTTCTTCGTGGGCGAGGAGATGTTCTTCGGGAAGGATCGCCTCGGCCAGGTGGAAGACGAGCTTCGCTGATCGTGTCTGGCGATCTGGCGTGAAAAAGGGCCGGCGCAAAAGCACCGGCCCCCGTCGACAAATCAAACCGGAGCTAGCGGCCCGCGACGATCGCGACTTTCGACTTCGTGCCGTCTGCCGCCGGGATTTCCCAGCTGTCGCCGACCTTCTTGGTCGCATCGAACGGGTTGCACTGCTCTTTGCCCGCCGTCGGACCCGCTTCCGGCGTCACGCAGAGCTTGCCTTCCTTGATCGCCCATTTGCCAGTGCCCTTCGTGCCGTCCGGCAGAACGACGCCCATCGTGCCGTCTTTGTTGTAATGCAATTTCGTTACACCGCCCTTGGCATCCGTCAACGTGACGGTGTTGTCGTAGCGAGTCTGCATCGGATCGTCGGCCGCGATCGCGAGCGTGGCGCTCAGAGCAAGGGCGGCTACGCCCATCAACATACGCTTCATGTGTTTCTTCCCTACCTGTTTGCACAAGTCCGAAACGGACAGGCGGGCATGTAGGCCGTGGCTCACGCGCAAGCAAGCGAACACACGCGCTAAGCGTGCCGCATCGCACTAAATTTCCGTAATGTGCAACCAATACCAAGCGTTCTGCATCGAACACGTGTCCCCGCAACAAAAATCATGCGGCAAAATTGACCGTAGCTACCAACCGCTGAAGTTGAGTTTCAATCCCGGCCGCGGCCATTGCGTCTCGACCAACGTGCCGGTCGACGACAAACAAATGTACGCCGTCTTCATGTCTTTGGCCCCGAAGCAGACGTTCGTCACCAGCGGATCGGCGAACGTCGTCCGCTCGTGACTGCCATCCGGCGCAATCGAAGTGATGCCGCCTGTCGGGAACCCGATCGTCGCGACGCACACGCGGCCATTCGCCTCGACGGCCAGCGAATCGAACAACTGCAAGCCCGGCAACCCGCAAACGAGATCGCCATGGAGCGGGCCGGCCGGCGGCGCCAGTTCGCCCGGCCCCGTGATCGTGAATTTCATCAGGCGCCCAACCATTGTCTGCGCCGCGTAGAGCGTCTTTTCGTCCGGCGACAACCCGCAGCCGTTCGGCATGTCGATCGGAAAGACCAGTTCCTTGATCCGCTTCCCGTCCGGCGTCGCGTAGTAGATCGCGCCGCGATCATGCAGGCGGCCGTATCCTTTGCCGAGATCGGTAAAGTAGAACCCGCCTTGTTTATCGAACACGAGGTCGTTCGGGCCGTTCAGCCTGAGGCCGTTGCATTTGTCGTAGAGCCGCTCAACTTTGCCGGACTTGAGGTCCACGCGTTCGACCCGCCCGGTCTCATAGTCGTGCGGCCGGTCGCCGGGGAACAACAACCCGCCGCGATCGTGCCACTCGAACCCGCCGTTGTTAGTGACGTAGACAGCGCCATCGGGCCCCAGCGCCGCACCGTTCGGCCCGCCGCCCAACGTCGCGATGACCTCCGTCTTGCCGTTCCAAACCCGCGTCAGCGTTCCTCGCGCTATCTCGACCAGGACCATGCTGCCGTCCGGCATCGCGATAGGGCCTTCGGGGAACCTCAAGCCGCTGGCGATCTCACGTTGGGTCATCGGCATGCGTCCTTATTTTCCTGTCTAGAATGATGAAACTGTAACCGATCGGCCGCCCATCTGACGAGGGATAAGCGCCCACGATTGTCTCCACCCATTCGTCGCGATCTAGCGCCGGAAAATGCGTGTCGCCCGCACTCTCGCCGTGCACGCTGGTGAGGTAGATGCGCCGCGCGAACGGAAGCGCCGCCCGGTAAATCTCAGCGCCGCCGATCACGATGATCTCCTCCGGCTGCTCACCGTAAGCCACATCGAGCGCGGCTTGGAGCGACGCCACAACGACGGCACCATCCGCACGGTACGACGCATCGCGCGTGATCACGATATTCGTGCGCCCGGGCAGCGGCCGCTTCGGAAAGCTCTCCCAGGTCTTGCGGCCCATGATCATCGGCCGCCCCGCCGTGCGGGCCTTAAACCATTTCATGTCTTCGGGGATACGCCACGGCAGCTTCCCGTCGCGGCCGATCACACTGTTCTCGGCGACAGCCACGATGAGCGCGATGACCGGTTCGCTCATGCGCCGAGCTTCTTCAGCGCATCGCCGGTCAGCCTAAAGGTCGTCCACTTGCTCTGCGGAAGAGCGCCAAGCAACTCGTAAAACTTGATCGACGGCTCGTTCCAATCGAGCACCGACCATTCGACGCGCGCGCAACTCTCGGCGGCCGCGCGCTTCGCGAGAGTCACCAGCAACGACTTCCCGATCCCTTTGCCCCGAAAAGCGGGGCGCACAAACAAGTCCTCAAGATATATTCCGTGACGCCCGCGAAATGTCGAGAAATTGTAAAACCAGAGTGCAAAGCCGGCGGCTGATCCATTCCACTCGGCGATATCGCAGAACACGCGCGGATTGGGCTCGAACAACGCGCGCTCAATATCGGCCTCAGTCGCAACAACGTCATCAAGTAACCGCTCATACTCCGCCAGCTCGCGAACGAACGCATACACGAGCGCGCTATCGGCCTTCGTCGTGCCACGAATCTTGAGGCTCACACCGCCACCGGCGCGGCGATATGCGGGTGCGCCTCGTAACCCTCGAGCCGGAAGTCTTCGTACTTGAAACCGAAGATGTCTTTGACCGCCGGATTGATGTGCATCGTGGGCAGCGCGAGGGGGCCACGCGAAAGCTGCAGCTCCGCCTGCTCGATATGGTTCAGGTAGAGATGCGCGTCGCCGAACGAATGGATGAACTCGCCCGCTTTCAACTCGGTCACCTGCGCCACCATCATGAGGAGCAGCGCATAGGACGCGATGTTGAACGGTACGCCCAAGAAGATGTCGGCCGAGCGCTGATAGAGCTGGCACGAGATGCGCCCGTTCGCGACATAGAACTGGAACAGACAATGGCACGGCGGCAGCGCCATCTTGTCGACGTCGGCGGGGTTCCACGCCGTCACGATCAGCCGGCGCGAGTCCGGGTTCTTCTTGATCTGCTCGATCAGCTTCGCGATCTGGTCGATCGTGCCGCCGTCGCGCGCGGGCCACGACCGCCACTGCGCGCCGTAAACGGGGCCGAGGTCGCCGTTCGCGTCCGCCCATTCGTCCCAGATCTTGACGCCGTTCTGCTGCAGGTAACGCACGTTCGTGTCGCCGTTCAGGAACCACAGCAGCTCATGCACGATCGACTTCAGATGCAGCTTCTTCGTCGTCAGCAGCGGAAACCCGTCGTCGAGATCGAACCGCATCTGATGCCCAAACGTCGAGAGCGTGCCGGTGCCCGTCCGGTCGCGCTTCTTCGCGCCGTGGCGCAGCACGTGCTCCATCAATTCGTGATACTGGCGCATTGAAACCTCACTTCACTCGAAACTCATCCTAACGGTTCCGCCATTGCGACGGAAAGCGCCGGAAATCTTGCGTCCCCAGCTCCTTCATTTCTTCACCGGATGCCCCTATATTGATCTTGCCGGTTCGCCGGCTATGGCGATAAACGCGCGTGTAATAAACGGATCGGACCCGGGGGCGGTACCCGGCGCCTCCACCACCTGGGCCGCTTAGAGGCGACTCAGCTGTGGGGGCGAACTAGGATCGACGAACGCGTAAAGACGTTGCTTTTGCCCGGCAAGGCTCACCGTTATCGGGCTGTCTGTATAGGTGCCAACGACAATGAAATGGCCCTCGCTGCCTAATAGGTAAGCGCGGCTCGGAGGGGCGCCGGGCAACAGAAGCCCCTCCACCTATCTTCGTAAGTAGGCGACCGCCGCCGCGACGATCGTCAGTGCGCCTCCAATGGCCAACGTCATCGGTGCGCCGATCTGATGCGACAGCGCACCGGCCCCGAGTGCGCTCAAGGGTACCATCCCGATGAAGGCCATCACGTAGTAGGCCATCACCCGCCCACGCATCGCGTCGTCGACAAAACCCTGCACCAGCGTGTTCGTCGAAATACCCATCATCATCATGCCGAAGCCAGCAGGCACGAGCAGCAACAGCGAGAGCGCAAACGACGTCGACTGCGAGAACGCGATCAACGCCGCGCCGAAGCACGCTGCCGCCAGGAACGGCACGCGCGGAAGCCACACTGCCGGCACACGCGGGATGGTGAGCGCGCCGATCAACGCGCCGGCACCAACGGCTGCCATCAGGAAGCCGAGAGCGTCCGAACTTCCGTGCAAGATGTCGCGCGCGAAGATCGGCATCAGCGTCAAATACGACGTCCCGAACAAACTGGAACTCGCGAGCAGCAATAACATCGTCCGCATTTGCCGATTGCTGGCGACATACCAAAACCCTTCGCGCAGGTCGGTAAGCGGATGGCTCGAAGGCCGCGGCAGCTGCCGCTCGATCCGCATCATCGAAAGCCCCGTCAGCACCGCGATGTACGACACACCGTTCAACGCGATGCACCACCCTTCACCCACCGCCGCGACGAGCAACCCGGCGATCGCAGGGCCGATCAACCGCGCGCCGTTGAACATGATCGAGTTCAGCGCAATCGCCCGCGGGAGATCCGGCCTGCCTACCATCTCGATCGTGAACGACTGGCGCGTCGGCACATCGAACGCGTTCGCCGTCCCCGTCACCGCGGCGAGCACGATGATCTGCCAAACCTGCACGACGCCGCTCAGCGTCAACGCAGCAAGCACGCAAGCGCTCGCCATCATCGCGCCTTGCGTCACGAAGAGCATACGCCGCCGGTCGAGCCGATCGGCGAGCACGCCTGCGAACGGCGAGACCAGCAGCACAGGCGCTTGGCCCGCGAACGCAACGACCCCAAGCAAGAACGGCGACTCGGTCAGCCGGTAGACCAGCCAAGACTGCGCGATCGCCTGCATCCAAAACCCGACCAAGGAGATCGCCTGGCCGGTGAAAAAGAGGCGGTAGTTCCGGTGCCGGAACACGTCAAGCAAGCCGCTCCGGACCGGCGCGGTTTCCGCCTCAGAGATGTCGCTCATGGACGAGCCTCATAACCCGTCCATGAGCCGCATTGAATGCGCCTTGTTAGCGCTTCGCGAGCAAGTCGCGTATTTCGGTCAGCAACTTCACGTCCGCGGGCGGCTCCGCCGGAGCGGCAGGCGTTGGCGGCGCTTGGCGCTTCAGCTTGTTGATCGCCTTGACCGCGAGGAACAACACAAAAGCGATAATGGCGAAGTTGATGCACGCAGTGACGAACTTGCCCCACGCAAGCACCGCACCCTGCTTCTTGGCCTCTTCAAGCGTCGTCTCGGTCACGGCCGCGTTGAGCCCGATGAAGTAGTTCGAAAAATCGACGCTGCCCAACGCGCCGATCAGCGGCATGATCATGTCCGCGACGAGCGAACTGACAATCGTCCCGAACGCGCCGCCGATGATGACGCCAATCGCCAGATCGACGACATTGCCTTTAAGCGCAAATTCCTTGAATTCATTCAACATACCGTAGGGTCCTCTGGTTGCCTCGCGAGGGCGCAAACTAACACGCGCGATTGCATTCCACGAGAAGCGCGCTATTGAATTCCCCGATTCAAGCGTCGCGCCACGTTAACGTCTGTCGCCACTCACAGGTGTGAAGCCCATGTCCCTGTCACCGAAATCGTTGTTCACGTCCTTCAAGTTGAAGAACCTGGACCTACCCAACCGCATCGTCATGGCGCCGATGACGCGCTCGAAGAGCCCGAACCAAATTCCGGGCGACGACGTTGCGGCCTACTACGCGCGCCGTGCGGCGGGTGGCGTCGGCCTCATCATCACCGAAGGCGTGGCACCCGATCATCCGGTGGCGCTGAACGACCACAACGTGCCGAACTTTCATGGGCAAGCGCTCGACGGCTGGAAGAAAGTTCTCGCCGCCGTGAAACGCGAGGGCGGTCTCATCATGCCGCAGCTTTGGCACACGGGCCTGATGCGTAAGCCCGGCGCCGGCCCGAACCCGCATCTTCTGGGCGTCGGCCCCTCGGGCCTCGCCAAGCCCGGCAAAAAGGTGACCGAGCCGATGACCACCAAGGACATCGACGAAGCAATCGCGGGCTACGCGACCAGCGCGCGCCACGCAGAGGAACTGGGCTTCGACGGCGTCGAGATCCACGGCGCGCACGGCTACCTCATCGATCAGTTCTTTTGGGAAGGCACGAACGAGCGCGCCGACGCCTTCGGCGGCGACATGGTGAAGCGCACGAAGTTCGCGGCCGAGATCATCCGCGCCGTTCGCGCGGCCGTCTGCAAAGACTTCCCCGTTATCCTGCGCTGGTCGCAATGGAAGCAGCAGGACTACACGATCAAGCTCGCCCAAACGCCGCAAGCGCTCGAAAAATTCCTCGACCCGCTGGCGAAGGCAGGGGTCGATTGTTTCCACTGTTCGACCCGAAAGTTCTGGGAGCCGGAGTTCGAAGGCTCCGACCTCAACGTCGCGGGCTGGACGAAGAAGATCACGGGCCTCCCCGTGATCACGGTGGGCTCGGTCGGCCTAAACGAAGACTTCATCGCAGGCTACCGCGGCGTGCCCGCAGGTCCCGCTTCGCTCGACAAGCTGATCGAGATGTTCGAGCGCGGCGACTTCGACCTCGTCGCTGTCGGCCGCGCGCTCATCGTGAACCCCGCCTGGCCCAACCTTGTGAAAGAAGGCCGCCTCGACGAACTGAAAGCATTCTCGCTCGAAGCCCTGCCCATCTTGCACTGAGCAAAACTGGCGGAAACGCAACTGTCGCCCTATCCATGTGGTCGACTTGACCTTCGCACGCTAGATCACCCTACATGGAAACATCCTCTGTCGTCGCGTTGCCCGACTTCTACAGTTGAACGGCGCGAGGACTGCCGCCGCGCCTTAAGCGTCGCGCGGTTCCGCCGCCACGCGCGCGAACACCGCCAAAAGCTGATCGCGGGTCGCTCGCGCGGCAATGCCGCCCACCACCTCGTCTTGCGTCCATATCCACGAGCGAGCGGGATCGTCGCGCATCGCCCATCTCGGAAACAGACGCTCGGCTGCCGGCGCGCAAAACCGGCGATGGATATCGAGATGACGATCGTCGCGCGCGATGCGCGAGTACGCCGCTTCGACAGCGCGCTCCGAACCCTCGAGCAACTGAAGATAGATGTCCGCGCGGCAGATGAGTGCGCCGGTAATATCGTCGCGCGTATTGTTAGCGCGCGCACTCATCAAGATGCCATTCAGCATCCCATCGTCGAACCCAAACGGGCGCGAGGCATAAACGAGTTGAAACAGGTTCATAAAGTCGTGCTTCCAGCGCCTGAGAAAGACGCTAGGCCTTAGTCAGGGGCGAGTCGAGCAACAATGCGGTTTGTGAGCCCCTACTCCCGCCCCTTGGTATCCATCCACACCTTCAACCTGTCCAGCTGCCGCGCGAGCGCCTCCATCTCCGCGTCGTCCCAGCCGGAGAACACTTCAGCGAATTGCGGGATGAATGCGGCAATCGCGCGCGAATGAGTCTCCAACCCCTTGGGCGTAACAGTCAGTAGCTTTGATCTCCCGTCCCCAGGGGCTGGGTCGGCCTTCAGCAATTTGCGCGCGACGAGCTTCTGCACCGTCTTCGTCACGCCAGGCTGCGGCTGTTGCAGCGCGGCGGCGACGCCGGTCACCGTCTTTGTTTCCTGTGGCCGGTGACTGAAGTGATTCAGCATCACGAACTGCGGAAGCGGCAGTTTGAGCTCGTCGAGTGCGCGGCCCGCGCGCGTTTGCGCCAGCTGATCGATGATGCCGATCCAGTTGAAGATGCGCCAGCCGAGCGCGGCTTGAGCTTCCGTGGGTCGTGTTGCCATGCGCTATGTATGCGTCAACTCCGTATGATCGCGTCAAGAGGGCGCCGCGGCGCGGGCTCCGCCAGTGCCGCACGGCCGAGCCGGAAGAACATCTGCACGGTCTCGCTCTCCACCGCCCCTACCGCACGTTTATGCTCGGCCAGTAGAGGCAGCATCTCCGGAAACTCCTGCAGCGCCTGGCTGAGCGGATGCATCGCCAACCCGAGTTCCGTGGCTTTCAGATTAGCCCGAACATAGGCCGCCCCCGCCGCCAGCTGCGCGCGACGGTCGTTTGCTGCAGTCACAATCCAGCCGAACGCGCGAACGGCCAACTGCGGATCGATCAGCGTCAAGGCCTGCGCGCGGCCCGACGGCTCCATCGCGTTTTGCTTCGTGAAGAGCCCGAGCTTGTCCGCCCACCAGAAGAATGGCCCATGCAGCGAAATGCCGTCGCGGTGCTTCGCGATCTCGGGCCCCGTGATGCGGAACACATCGACGCTTTCCTTGAACGTTGCGTCGTTCTTGACCTCGATATCCCAGGCGCGTTTCGCAATCTGCGCCAACTGCGCGATCTGCCGCTCGTCAGCCGTCCAGCCGAAGCGCACGGGCAACGCTTGCAACGCACTGCCAATCGCCGCTGCTTCCGATGGCGATACCGCCATTGCATCGAACGCATTGCGGTTCGTCCGCCGCTTCAGCACCTGCGCAAGCAGCGGATCGCGTGCAACGGCGGCGTCCGGCACAAACGCGACGCGGCAAACCGGCTGCTCGCCGACAGCGTTCTCCGGCCAATCGCCTGCGGGAAACGCTGAAATTTCCGCGCGCAAACCCTGCTCCGCCGAAGCCATCCGCAGCAACTCCAGAAACGCACCGCACCCGACGGTGATCTGGCGCGCGAAGGGATCGGTCTGCGGCAACACGCGAGACCGGTCGCAATAAAGTGTCGCCGCACCCGGCTCCTTCAAATCGACGAGCCACGGTTGCTTGTTGTGCGGGTTCGGCGCGAGCAATGCATAGGACAGCGCCCGCACCCGCGGATCGCGCGCGTTGGGCGCTGGCCCGCGCCAAGCCTCCACCGCCACCTCCGGCATCGGATCGCACTGCGTTAGGCCATAGCCGCCGGCCGCCAAAATCACCGCCGAAGTTCCGGCGACACGAAGAAATGTTCTGCGCGTGGTCATGTGTGTCGCCTCACATCATTGCGGTTGCGGTAAGCCCACCCATCAGCACGGCAAGCGCGAGAGCGGAGAAGATAAAGAACCGCGGCCCCTTGCCGTCGGCTTGCGTGCGCGCGAGTGAAACGCCACACATCGCAAGCCAGCCGAGCCATGCGGCCGATACCGGAGCCGACAGAAACCCGATCGCCTCAAACGGCCCGCCCAGCTGTTCCATCGCGCTGACCGCAATTAGCCCACCCAACACCAAGCCCACGAGACCATACGGCCACGCAAATAATGTCCCGCGAAACATGGCGAGCGAAATCAGCACCGTCCACGCGCCTTGCGCCAAGAAGCCCAAATGCTCGCCCACCACCATTCCGGCGTATCGATTGAGCAAGCCTTCGAGCAACGCGACGACGTTTCGCGTCTCATCGCTCCCCGCCGCCGCCATTTGTTCGGCGAGATAGGGCACCGCGATCGGCCAGCGCATGAAACCCATCATCTGAAACGCGCCGGCAAGTACACCAGCGACCAGCGCCGCGGTCAAAAGCGTACTGCCGCTCCGCGCGAAACTCTGGTGAAACAGTACCGCCAGCATGATCTGCGTCAGCCCCGACAGCCCCATCATATAGTAGGCGGGCACGATCAGCCCCTGGTTCTGGCGAAACAGCGTCAGCCGTTCCACTGACGAAACACGCAAGATCTCTGGGAACGAAAACTGATCGGCCAAGATCAAGAACCCCGCCGACAACAGCCCCACATGCACCAAAGCGACGGCGAACGCCGTGCCGTATTCCCGCGTCCGATCCATGATATCCTCGTATATTCCTTGGAATGTAATATGCATTCCGTAGAATATTGTCAAGGCAGTGGCAAATGCGCCGTGTCCACACCAAAAAAAGCCGTCAAGGCCGGGCTTGACCCGGCCACCCAGGGCAACGAGTACGGTTTCGTCGCCGATCAAACGAATGCCTGATTTCTATTGAGTCTTGGAATAGCCAGTTCGAGCGTCAGTGGTTGCGACCCTGGGTGGCCGGGTCAAGCCCGGCCATGACGAGTTTGGAGGTAGATAGCCATGTACTATGCCGCCTTGCGGACTCGCGTGGCCCGGCGCTACACCTTGCCCATGTCCAAGGATTTCATCGGCTACCAGGCGCTTGTGGACAAGGCGCTGCGTGGCGTTGTGCGTGATGCGCTGACCCATGCCGCCAAGGGCGGCATCATGGGTGGGCATCACTTCAACATCGTGTTCGCAACCACGATGCCCGGCGTCGAGATTCCCGATTTCCTCCTCGAAAGGTATCCGGAGGCGATGAAGATCGTCCTGCAGCACCAATATGCGAACCTGACCGTCGGCCCCGACACGTTCGAAGTGACGCTGACGTTCAACAAGGTACCGGCGACGATCGTGGTGCCGTACACCGCCGTGGTCGCGTTCGAAGACCCGTCGCAGAAATTCCAGCTGGGCTTCCAGATGGCGATGCCGGCGCCGAAGCCGGGCTTACCCGCGCCGAAAGAACTGCCACTACCCGCCGACACGCCAAAGACCGAACCCGCCCCGAAACCGGAAACAGGCGAGGTCGTGAGCCTCGACAAGTTCCGCAAGAAGTGACCCGACACGAATGACCACGCGCACCGAAGCCGACACGTTCGGCCCTATCGCCGTTCCGGCTGCCATGTATTGGGGTGCACAAACGCAGCGCTCGCTCGATAACTTCAAAATCTCCGGCGAGCGTATGCCGGCGGCACTGGTGCACGCGTTCGGTATCGTGAAGAAGGCGGCGGCGATCGCGAACGTCGCTCTAAAAGACCTCGACCCGAAACTCGGCGACGCGATTGCAAAGGCGGCCGACGAGGTGATCGCCGGCAAACTCGACGATCACTTCCCGCTCGTCGTGTGGCAAACCGGCTCCGGCACGCAGACGAACATGAACGCAAACGAGGTCATCTCGAACCGCGCGATCGAAATGCTGGGCGGCGAGATGGGCTCGAAGAAGCCCGTGCATCCGAACGACCACGTGAACCGCGGCCAATCGTCGAACGACTGCTTTCCGACCGCGATGCATATCGCAACCGTGCTGGAGGTGCATCGGCGTTTGATGCCGGGCCTGCGCCGCCTGCATGGCGCGCTGCTCACGAAGACGCACGACTTCGCGAAAATTATCAAGATCGGCCGCACGCATTTGCAAGACGCAACGCCGATCACGCTCGGCCAAGAATTCTCAGGCTACGCCCGTCAAGTGGAGCTCGGCATCGAGCGCGTGGTGACCGCCCTTCCGCGGCTCTACCCGCTCGCGCAAGGCGGTACCGCCGTCGGCACGGGGCTGAATGCACTGCCCGGTTTCGCCGAACGGTTTGCCGACGAAGTGTCGAAGATCACGGGGTATCCGTTCACGAGTGCTACGAACAAGTTCGAGGCGCTGGCCGCACACGACGCACTGGTCGAATTTTCCGGCGTGCTGAACACGCTCGCGGCGTCGCTGTTCAAAATCGCGAACGATATCCGCTTGCTGGGCTCTGGCCCGCGTTCGGGCCTCGGCGAACTGATCTTGCCGGAGAACGAACCCGGCTCATCGATCATGCCGGGCAAAGTGAATCCGACGCAGGCCGAGGCGCTGACGATGGCTTGCACGCAAGTGATGGGAAACAACGTGACCGTCACAATCGCGGGCAGTCAGGGCCATATGGAGCTCAACGTCTTCAAGCCGGTGATCATCCAAAACGTACTGCAGTCGATCCGCCTGATCGGCGATGCGGCGGTGAGCTTCACCGACCATTGCGTGGCCGGCATCGAGCCGAACCTGAAACACATCGACGAACTCATGCGCCGCTCGCTGATGCTGGTCACCGCGCTTGCCCCCAAGGTTGGCTACGACAACGCCGCCAAGATCGCGAAAACCGCTCACAAAAACGGCACAACGCTCAAAGAAGAAGCCGTCAAGGCGGGGCTGATCACGGCCGAAGAATTCGACCGGATCGTGCGCCCGGAAGACATGATCGGGACGAAGTAACCAATCTTATCCAGAACCCTGCCGCGCAAGCCGGATGACGGCCCAAGCGCAGTCCGCTAGAGAACCCGCGCTACCTAAAGGGGTTGTCGGGCAATGCTAGGCTGGTTCCAAAAAATCATGCCGCGCGAAGAGCGCTTCTTCGACATGTTCGAGCGGCATGCCGGATGCCTGAAGGACGGCGCAAACGCGTTGCGCGCGATGCTCGAGGGCGGCCCGAAGACGCCTGAGTTCTGTGCCAAGATCGCCGAACACGAACACCAGGCGGACCTGATCACCGAAGAAGTGATGCAGGCGATCCGCCGCAGCTTCATCACCCCGTTCGACCGCGGCGACATCCGCGGCCTGATCACATCGATGGACGACGCGATCGATCAGATGAACAAGACCGCCAAGGCGGTCTCGCTGTTCGACGTCGAAAAGTTCGAACCGCAGATGCGCCAGATCGGCGACCTCATCATCAAGACCGCGGCACTCACCGGCGAAGCGGTGCCGCTCTTGCGCGCGCTCGCCACCAACGCGCCGCGCCTCAACGTCATCACCGCGGAAATCGTGCACCTTGAAGAGCAAACCGACCAAGTCTGTCTCGAAGGCCTAAAGGCGCTGCTTCACGGCCCCGCCAAGAACGACGCGCTCGTCTACATCAAAGGTTCCGAGATCTACGACCATCTGGAGAAGGTCGCCGACTGCTTCCAGGATGTCGCGAACCGCATTTCCGGCCTCGTCATCGAGCACCTGTAACGCCATGGAAATCGGCGGGGTCGAACTCGTACTCATCTTCCTGATCATCGTCGCGCTGGCCTTCGACTTCTTGAACGGCCTGCACGATGCGGCGAACTCGATCGCGACAATCGTCTCCACACGGGTGCTGAAGCCGCAATACGCCGTCGCTTGGGCCGCGTTCTTCAACTTCGTCGCGTTCTTCGTCTTCGGCGTTGCGGTGGCAAAGACAGTAGGCTCCGGCATCGTCTCGCCCGCCTTGATCGACGATGCGGTGATCTTCGGCGCGCTGTCGGGCGCGATCGTTTGGAACGTCGTGACCTGGCTGGCTGGCATCCCCTCCTCCAGCTCGCACGCCTTGATCGGCGGCATCGTCGGCGCGGGCGTCGCCAAAGGCGGGATTGACGCCGTGCTCTGGAGCGGTCTGACCAAGACAGTCGTGGCGATCGCGGGTTCGCCGCTGACCGGCGTCGCTTTGGCGCTGCTGATGGTCCTCGCCGTGACGTGGACCTTCGTGCGTGCGACGCCGGCCTTCGCCGATGCAACGTTCCGCAAGCTGCAATTCGTATCGGCGTCGCTCTACTCGCTCGGCCACGGCGGCAACGACGCGCAGAAGACGATGGGCATCATCGCGGCACTGCTCTATTCGCACGGCATGCTCGGCGGCGAGTTCCACATCCCGCTATGGGTCGCGATCTCTTGCTACGCGGTTATGGGCTTAGGGACACTGTTCGGCGGCTGGCGCATCGTGCACACGATGGGCTCGAAGATCACGAAGCTGACGCCGATGCAGGGATTCTGCGCCGAGACCGCGGGCGCTATCACGCTGTTCGGCGCGACGTCGCTCGGCATCCCGGTTTCCACTACGCACACGATTACCGGCGCCATCATCGGCGTCGGAGCGTCGCGCCGCGCATCCGCCGTACGCTGGGGCATCGCGCGCGGTATCGTGATAGCATGGATCATCACAATCCCGGCCTCCGCATTCATCGCGGCCGTCGCCTATTGGCTCGCCTCGTTCGTGCTCTGATGCCAGTCAAGAAGCTCAAGCGCTCCGTCACGATCTCCGGCCACCGGACGAGCGTCTCGCTGGAGGCGGAATTCTGGCAGGCCTTGACCGAAATCGCCGCGGAATTGAAGCGCCCGCTCGCCAAGCTGATCGACGAGATCGACAAACGCGACGGACGCGGTAACAATCTCTCCAGCGCCTTACGGGTCTTCGTCTTGGCGCACTATAGAAAGAAGCAGTGATGGGCGACGTCGTAAACCTGAACCGCGCGCGCAAGGCACGCGCGAAGACGCAAGCCGAAAAGACCGCAGCGAACAACCGCGTCAAACACGGCACGCCGAAACATTTGCGCCAGAAAGGCGACGCCGAGCGCAAACGCACCGAGGCCGAAATCGACGGCAAGCGCCTCGACGACGACACGAATGACTGACGGTCCTTACGCCGGGCTAAAGGTCGTCGACCTCACCCGCGTGCTCGCGGGCCCCTATTGTACGATGATGCTGGCCGACCTCGGCGCGACCGTCATCAAGGTCGAACCGCCGAAGACCGGCGACGACGCCCGCCACATCGGCCCGTTCATCAAGGGCAAGTCCGCGTACTTCATGTCGCTGAACCGCGGCAAACACTCGATCGCGCTCGACCTGAAGGCCGACAGCGACCGCGCCGTGTTCGAGCACCTACTCGGCGAAGCCGACCTCCTCGTCGAAAACTACCGCGGCGGCACGATGGAGAAGCTGAGGTACGACTGGCCGACCTTGCACGCACGCTTCCCGCGATTGATCTACGCCGCGATCTCGGGCTTCGGCCACACCGGCCCGTACAAGGAAAAGCCCGCCTACGACATGGTCGTACAAGGCATGGGCGGCGTCATGAGCTTGACCGGTCAACCCGGCGGCCCGCCGACACGCGTCGGCACCTCGATCGGCGACATCGCGGCCGGACTCTTCGCGCTCTCAAGCATCGGCGCCGCCCTCTACCACCGCGAACGCACCGGCGAAGCGCAGAAGATCGACATCGCGATGCTCGACTGCCAAGTGGCCCTACTTGAGAATGCCATCGCCCGCTACGTCGCGACGGGAACGCCGCCCGGCCCGCTCGGCTCCAGACACCCTTCGATCACCCCGTTCGCGGCATTCCAAACCGCCGATCAACCGATCATCATCGCCGCTGGCAACAACACCCTCTTCACGAAACTCTGCGAAGCGATCGGCGCTCCCGCGCTCGCAACCGATGCCCGCTTCGCCACGAACGACCTGCGCAACACAAGTCACGCCGCGCTCGCACAAGAACTCGAACGCGCACTCGGCACCAACGCCGCAGCCCACTGGCTCGCAAGAATCGAAGCGGCCGGCGTCCCCTGCGGCCCGATCAACAACGTCGCCCAAGTCCTCGCCGACGCCCACGTGCTTTCGCGCAATATGGTGGTCACGATGCAAGACGCCGACATCGGCGAACTGAAACTCGCCGGCAACCCGATGAAGCTCTCGGCGTTCAGCGACCCCACGACGCGCCCACCCGCACAAAAGCTCGACGAAAAAGGTGCGGAAATCCGCGCAAATGGCTTTAACGCGATAGCGGATTGATCGTTTGCGATCGTGCTAGTGTCCGCCTGAATCATGACCCAGCCTGCTCCCGTCCACACGCCCGCCACCGCGGACCCGCCGTATTTGCGCGGCCTCAATGAGGCGCAGCGCGAGGCGGCGATGGCGCTCGACGGTCCGGTGCTGGTGCTTGCGGGCGCCGGCACAGGCAAGACGCGCGTGCTTACCACCCGCCTCGCGCATCTGATCGCCTCGCGCAAAGCCTGGCCCAGCCAAATCCTCTCCGTCACGTTCACGAACAAGGCCGCGCGCGAGATGATCCACCGCACCGGCGAGCTCATCGGTGGCATGGTCGAGGGCATGCCGTGGCTCGGCACGTTCCACTCGATCGGCGCGAAAATCCTGCGTCGCCACGCGGAACTCATCGGCCTCAAGTCGAACTTCTCGATCCTCGACGTGGACGATCAACTGCGCCTCCTAAAACAGGTCATCGAGGCAGCACGCATCGACGACAAGCGCTGGCCCGCCCGCCACCTCTCTTCCCTTATCGATTCGTGGAAGAACCGCGCGATGACCCCGAAAGACGTTCCAGCGGGCGAGAGCTTCGCCTACGGCAACGGCAAGGGCGCGGAACTCTACGAAGCCTATCAGCAACGCCTGAAAGCACTGAACGCCGCCGACTTCGGCGACCTTTTGCTCGACGTCATCACGATCCTGAAAACGCACCCCGAAGTGCTGCAGGAGTATCGCAACCGCTTCGCCTACATCCTGGTCGACGAGTACCAAGACACGAACGTCGCGCAATATCTTTGGCTGCGCCTGCTCGCCGGCGAACGGCGCAACATC
This sequence comes from Alphaproteobacteria bacterium, assembly GCA_013140995.1. Lineage (GTDB taxonomy): Bacteria > Pseudomonadota > Alphaproteobacteria > Micropepsales > Micropepsaceae > SZUA-430. Next base: position 24,911 of record JABFRX010000157.1, read on the forward strand.
TGCTGCGTCGGCGACGACGATCAGTCGATCTACGGCTGGCGCGGCGCGGAGGTCGACAACATTCTGCGCTTCGAACGCGACTTCCCCGGCGCGAAGATCATCCGCCTGGAGCGCAACTACCGTTCCACGCCGCACATCTTGGCGGCAGCGTCCGGCCTGATCGCCGCGAACAAAAGCCGCCTCGGCAAAACGCTCTGGACCGAACTCGGCGACGGCGAGCGCGTTTCCGTCAAAGGCGTCTGGGACGCGGAAGAAGAGGCGCGCCAGATCGCCGACGACATCGAACAAGTCGCGCGCAACCGCCAGAAGATCAGCGACATCGCGATCCTCGTCCGCGCCTCGTTCCAGATGCGCTCGTTCGAAGAGCGCTTCGTGCAACTCGGCATCCCCTACCGCGTTGTCGGGGGCCCCCGCTTCTACGAGCGCCAAGAAATCCGCGACGCGCTGGCCTACCTGCGCGTCGTCGTTCAGCCCGACGACGACCTCGCCTTCGAGCGCATCTTCAACAAACCGAAGCGCGGCCTGGGCGACGCCGCGCTCCAATCCGTGCACAAGATGGCGCGCGCGTTGAAGAAGCCGCTGTTCGCCGCCGCCGACGCGCTCATCCAAACCGACGAACTGCCGTCCCGCGCGCGCTCGGCATTGCGCGACCTGGTGCAAAGCTTCAAACGCTGGCGCGACCAGGCGACCGCGCTCAGCCATATCGAGCTTGCCGAAATCGTGCTCGACGAAAGCGGCTACACCGCGATGTGGCAAGCCGACCGCTCGGCCGAGGCGCCGGGCCGCCTCGAAAACCTGAAAGAGCTCGTGCGCTCGATGGAAGAGTTCGAGACGATCGAAAGCTTCCTCGAACACGTATCGCTCGTCATGGAGATCGAACAGTCCGACACGACCGACAAGGTCACGATCATGACGTTGCACGGTGCCAAAGGCCTCGAACTCCCGACCGTCTATCTGCCCGGCTGGGAAGAGGGCCTGTTCCCGAGCCAACGCACGCTCGACGAAAACGGCCTGCAGGGCCTCGAGGAAGAACGCCGCCTCGCCTATGTCGGCCTCACCCGCGCCCGCGAACGCGCGAAGATATCCTACGCCGCGAACCGCCGCGTCCATGGCATGTGGCAGAGCGCGATGCCCTCGCGCTTCATCGCCGAACTGCCGCCTGATGCGATCGTGCTCGAAAGCGATCCGGGCCTGCCCTACGGCAATTCGAACCTTTCGACCGCGCCTCAGTTCGACAGCGGCTACTCTTCGCCCGGCTGGCAACGCGCGCAAGCCCGCCGCGGCGAAACGTTCGGCTCTAGGCCCGCGATCGACGGCCACGCCGAACTCGTCGCAACGTCGGACCCCGACGCGGCGACCTACCAGCGGGGCGAGCGCGTGTTTCACCAGAAATTCGGCTACGGCCGCGTGACGGCAATCGACGGCAACAAGCTGACCGTGAGCTTCGACAAGGCCGGCGAAAAGCGCGTCATCGCGAACTTCCTGGCACGCGCGTAAATGCCCGTTTGCTGGAAAGCCCGCACCGTCCTGCCCAAACGCGAAGCGCAAGCGCTAAGCGACGCGCTCGAACAGCTTGAGCCCACGCCCATCATCTCCGCCTTCGAACTCGGCGAACGCGGCATGTGGGAAGTCGAAGCCTTCTTTAACGACGAACCCAATGAACAAGACCTGCAAAAGCGCTTCGGCGTGCCAATGCGCGTGATCGCCATCGAAGACGAAAACTGGGTCGCCCGCGCGCTCGAAGGCCTACCGCCCGTCGCAACCGGGCGCTTCTTCCTCCACGGCAATCATACCGCTGCCCAAGTCCCGCCGAACGCCATCGGCCTAAAAATCGAAGCCTCCTACGCCTTCGGCACCGGCCACCACGGCACCACACGCGGCTGCCTGCTCGCGCTCGAACACCTGACCAAGCAACGCACATTCAGAAACGCGCTGGACCTCGGCTGTGGTACCGGCGTGCTCGCGATGGCCTTCGCGCGCCTAACGCACTGCCCTGCCGTCGCCACCGATATCGACCCGCTCGCGACGCTGAAGACGATCGAAAACGCCAAGCTGAACCGAGCGGCACCCTATTTGCGCGTCGCAACCGCGGCCGGCTTCAAGACACCGCTGATCGCGAGCCAAGCGCCCTACGACGTGATCTTCGCAAACATCCTCGCCGGCCCACTGATGAAGCTGCTACCCGGCATCAAAACGAACCTAGCGCCGCGTGGCCACGCTATCCTTTCCGGCCTGCTCGATGAACAAGCGAACGGCATCTGTGCGATGGCGCGCGCGCAAAACCTGCGCCTCATCCGCCGCAGCGCGCTCGAAGGCTGGGTGACGTTGACGTTCGAGCGCCCAGGCTAACGGCCGGTCGCGTGCCCGCGATCTTCGAGCTGAACCCGCACGAATGCGGAGGTCGCGCCGCCGTAGCGCGCCTTGATTCCAGCGAGCGCAGAGTCGAGCGCAAAGGCAGGTTGGTCCCTGGGTAAGTCGACAACGACATCGGGCGTGGCGCCCGCGTCAGGCAAGATCTGTAGTCCTTCCGCTGTCCGGACGGGCGCGGACCCAAGAACAACCGCGCGCGACCGAAACGTGCGGCCATAGGAGTCCGCCATGAACGCCACCGCGATGACGTCCGCGCCGTCGGTCGCACGCACGCCTATCGTCTCGCCATGGATGAGGCCCAAGAATAGATTGCCAAGGATCATCCAGACGTCGTCGCGGATCAGATGAAATGCGCCGCTGTCATGCTCGGCGCTCCAACCGCGCGCGCCGATCTCTTGCGCCAGTGCCGTTGCGCGCTCACGTCCCCCAATCGCTTCGACGAGCGCAAGCGACACGGGAACGGAGGCGCTGACGCCGGTCGTCGTCACGATGCCCCGGTCGGCGACGTACCGCCGGTCACGCACGCGATGCATCGTCGGATGCGCCGCCGCAACGCCGTCGATATGAAACCAATGCCCCGTGGCGTTGTGGCCGTCGAGCAACCCCGCATTCGCCATCACGAGAGTTCCGTCGCAAATGCTGACGATCGTCGCACCGCGCGCGGCTTGCGCTCTGATAAAATCGCGCACGTCCACATCCGTCGGGTCGTGGAGCGCCGGTACGATGACGTAGTCCGCACCGTCGGGATAACGCCGCACAAACTCGGCCGTCGTTGCATCCGGAACGACCGTGAGTGCAGGCATCAGCGACACGGGTCCGCTCTTCGTACCAAGCGCGAAGACATCTGCGACGCCCGAGCGCTTGAGCACACCATAGGGAACAAGGTAGTCGGTCGTCTCCGTCCCACCGCTTGCGCCAACCAACGCGACGACGGGGCGCGCACGCATTGGCGGCTTCAGCGCCGCCAGAGTCGCGGCCGCCTCGTCCGCGCTGATGACAGCTGGCGCTGCTGCCGCCCGGCGCTCGCCGGGAATGAAGGCGAACACGCCAGCGACGAACAGCAGCGCGACGGTCACAACGGCCAGAACGCCGAAGCGTACGAATTGGAAGGCGAGGTTCATGACACACCCTCCCGCATCCGCGCCGCCGCTTGCGCGTTCACGATCTCGCGCTCCGACAACAGACCTTCAAGCCGCTGCTTCGCAAACGCCGTGCGCTCCGGCCCCGCCTTTTCCGGCGAGCCGCAGTCGAAAGGCGGTTGCGGATCGTACTCGAAGCCCAGCTGCATTTGCTTGGCGACTTCCTCGCCCCAAATCTCCGCGATCACGGTAAGAGCGAAGTCGATGCCGGCCGTCACGCCTCCGCCAGAGATGCGGTTGCGGTCCTTGACGACTCGCGCATTCACGGGTGTCGCGCCAAACGCGGTCAGATAGTCGCGCCACATCCAATGGCACGCCGACTTGTAGCCCTTTAGCAATCCCGCCGCACCGAGCACAAGCGAGCCGGTGCACACCGAAGTTACGTATTTCGCACCTGCTGCTTGAGCGCGCAGGAACCGCAGCGTCTCTTCGTCCGTCATCAGCGCGACCTGCCCCGCCCCGCCCGGGACGCAGATCAGATCGAGCTGCGGGCAGTCCCTGAACGTCGTGGTCGGCATCAGCGACAACCCGGCATCCGACGGAACGGGCGCGAGCGTTTTCCAAATGTAATGGGCCTTCACCCCAGGCGCGCGCGCAAGGAACTGCGCTGGTCCGGTGAGATCGAGCTGGGTCAAATTCGGATAGAGCAAGAAACCGACGTAGAACGGATTGGTCATGAAGGGCTCCTCTGATGTCTCTTGCATAGCACGGTGCCGGGTGGCATAAATGACAAACAATCGATGTTTTATGCCAAGGTGAGAGAGTGCCCAAACCTCACGTCGTCGCCATCCCGATCTATCCCGGTCTGCAATCGCTTGACGCCATCGGCCCGGCCCAGGTGTTCGGTAGCGCGAACCAAGCGCTGGGGTGCGAAGCGTATCGGATCATGTTCGTCGCGAGCGAGCCCGGCGCTGTGCCCTCATCTGCCGGTTTTGCGCTTCATGCGGATAGCTTGCGCGCTGTCCCCGCGAAATCGGTTGATACGCTCATCTGCCCCGGCGGCGAAGAAGAACCCATCCGCGCCGCGCTCCGCGACAAAGCGTTGATGCGTTGGATCAACGATGCGGCGCGCGCCGCGAAGCGCGCCTGCTCCGTTTGCTCGGGCGCGTTCTTGCTCGCATCGACCGGCATTCTGAGCGGCCGCAACGCCGCCACGCACTGGAGCGCGACCACTGGCCTGCAGCGCGCCTTCCCCGACATCAAAGTCGACGGCGAGTCCATCTACGTCACCGACGGCAAGTGCTGGACCTCCGCCGGCGTCACCACCGGCATCGACATGGCGCTCGCGATCGTCGAGGAAGATCACGGCCGCGATATCGCGATAGCGGTCGCACGAAGGCTCGTCGTCTACATGCGCCGCCCCGGCCACCAAACGCAGTTCTCCGCCGCGCTGAACGCGCAAGACGTGAAGGATGACAAGCTCGCAAACCTCGCAAGCTGGGTTGAAGCGAACCTGACAAAGACGCTGGACGTCGAAACGCTCGCCGAACGGGTCGCGATGAGCCCCCGCTCGTTCCACCGCCGTATGAAAGACGAACTGGACGTCTCCCCGGCCAAGTTCGTCGAATCCATCCGCCTGGACGCCGCCCGGCGCTCGCTGGACGAAGGCAATCTGGACTTGAACACCGTTGCCGCCCACGCCGGGTTCTCCGGCCCGGACCACCTGATCCGCGCCTTCAGCCGCCGTTTCGGCATAACGCCCGCGGCCTACCGCCAAATTCATGGTGCAGCCCTTGAGGACCGCGCCGCCGCCGAATAGGTTGCGGCCCATGCTGCACCAAACCAAGTTCCAATCCTTCGCCGAAACCACGAGCCCGACCCAAGGCCCGCCGCGCCTCGCCGCGTTACGCGCCGAACTCCAACGCCGCGGCCTCGACGGCTTCGTCGTCCCGCGCGCCGACGAGTACCAGGGCGAATACGTTCCACCACGCGCGGACCGCCTGGCCTATCTGACCGGCTTCACGGGATCGGCCGGCGCCGCTGTCGTGCTCATGGAGAAGGCCGCGATCTTCACCGACGGCCGCTACACCGTACAAACAGCGGAGCAGGTGGATAGCACCGCGTTCGAGTACCGCTCCCTGATCGATGAACCGCCGCCGGATTGGATCGCCGAACACCTGCCGCAAGGCGCTAAGTTGGCTTATGACCCGTGGATGCACACCGCATCCGGCGTGGAAGCCCTGCAAGCCGCGGTCAAGAAGGCTGGCGGCACGCTCGTTGCCGTCACCGACAATCCGCTCGACGCCACCTGGGACGATCAACCCGCCCCGCCGCTTGGCGCGGTGACGACCCAGCCGCTGGAATACGCCGGCGAATCCTCAGAATCGAAGCGCGAGCGCATCGCGAAGTCGCTGCGCGACGGCAAAACCGACGCCGCGATGCTGACGCTGCCCGAGTCGATCGCGTGGCTGCTCAATATCCGCGGCTCAGATGTCCCGCACACGCCGTTCCCGCACGCGTTCGCGATGCTGAACAGCGACGGCCACGTGGAACTGTTCGTCGACCGCCGCAAATTCACGCCGGACATCGACGCGTGGCTCGGCAACCGCGTGACGGTCCGGCCGCAGGAAGAGTTGGCATCACACCTGAAAGGGCAAAAGGGAAGACGCATCCAAATCGACCCGGCGACGGCGTCCGCATGGATGTTCGACCAACTGAAAACGGCGGGCGCCGAAATCGTTCGCGCCGCCGACCCGGTCCTGCTGCCAAAGGCTTGCAAAAATCCGACCGAACTCGACGGCACCCGCCGCGCTCACGTGCGCGACGGCGCGTGCGTCTCGCGCTTCCTTGCCTGGCTTTCGAAAGAAGGCCCGAAAGGCAATATCGACGAGATCGAAGCTTGCCGCGTGCTCGAAGATTTCCGCTTGGAGACCGGCGCGCTGAAAGACCTGAGCTTCGGCTCGATCTCAGGCGCGGGTCCGAACGGCGCGTTACCGCATTACCGCGTCACAAAGACATCGAACCGCAAGATCAAGTCGGGCGAGATTTACCTGATCGACTCCGGCGGCCAATACCTCGACGGCACGACCGACATCACGCGCACCGTCGCAATCGGAACACCAACGGCGGAGATGAAGGATCGCTTCACCCGCGTGCTCAAGGGCCACATCGCGCTCGCCCGCGCGCGCTTCCCCGAAGGCACGACGGGCGTGCAACTCGATACGCTGGCGCGTATGGCGCTCTGGGAAGGCGGCTTCGATTACGACCACGGCACCGGCCACGGCGTCGGCAGCTATTTGAGTGTCCACGAAGGCCCGCAAAACATCTCAAAGCGCATGATCAACGTGGCGCTGAAGCCCGGCATGATCGTCTCGAACGAACCCGGCTACTACAAGGTCAACCATTACGGCATCCGTATCGAAAACCTGATCGTCGTCACCGAACCCAAAGACGTCGGCGGCGACCGTAAGATGATGGAGTTCGAAACACTGACCTTGGCGCCGATCGATCTCACACTGGTCGAGTTGAAGATGCTGACCGAAGGCGAACGCGCCTGGCTCAACGCCTACCACGTGCGCGTCCGGGACACGCTCAGGGGCCAAACCGACGCCACAACCGAAACATGGATCGCCGAGGCGACGCGCGCGATCTAATGCCCCCCCTCACGCGCCTCGATCACGTCGTCATCGCGGTCAAGTACCTCGACGCGGCCGCCGCAACCTATAAGAGGCTTGGCTTCACCCTGACCCCGCGCGGCCTACATGAAGGCAAGGGCACGGGCAACCACTGCATCATGTTCCCCTCGACCTACATTGAGCTGCTCGGCATCGTCGACGAAACCGGCGCCAAAGGCCGGCTCGCCGACCGCGTGAACGCCCGCGGCGAAGGCGCCATCGCCATCGCCTACGGCGCCGACGACGCGGAGGAAACCCATGCAGCCCTTCGCGCCGCTGGCATCGAAGCCGAACCGCCGAACGATCTCAGCCGTCCGCTCGTGCTCGACGGCAAGCGTGACATGGTCCGCTTCCGCAACATCATGTTGCCGAAGCTGGCGCTACCCGAAACGATGCAGTTCGTCTGCACGCACGTGACGCCGGAACTCACGCGCGCCCGCCGCGAATGGCAACTCCACCCCGCCGGCGCGACCGGCGTCGCCGAAATCGTCATCGCGGCCGACGATGTGACCGCAGCCAAGCGCGAACTCGCAGCCCCAATCCTCACGAACGCAGCCATCACTGTCGCACCGCGCGCGGACATCGAAAGCCGCTTCGGCGCCAAGGCCCTCGCAGGAGCGCCAAAAGCCGGCATCGTCGCGCTTACGATCCGCGTCAACGAACCGGACGCCGCCGCCGCAATGCTCGAAATGGCGAAGATCCCGCACAGCGAAACGCGCAACGGCGTCATCGTCCCGGCAAGCGCCGCGCACGGCGTCGTCATCGAATTCGCAGAAGACTGAGGGCTACCCAAACGCGTCGAACACCTGCTGGCACCACGCCAACTCGTCCGACGACCAAAAGCCGAACACCCAGTCGCTGCCGCATTCGACGCCAAGGTCGGTTTTGTCGCCGCTCGCCCATGTGACGGTCGTCTTCGCACCGGCAACTCGCGCGGCGCTCAACCCCGGCTCGCGAAGCCGCAAGCCGTACTGCGTGCCCATGCCGATCGCGAGAACAGCCCCACTGACCGGTTGCACCAGGGGACGGAAGCGCCCGACCGATCTTGTCTCAAATTCGTTCCACGATCTCGGGGTGACAGCCTGACTCGTAGTAGGCCTCCAAGGTCCTCTCTCGGTGCCATGCGAAAGCGAGCGCTGTGGACTGCCGGCGACGCAAATGGGCCAGCACCATTTCGTTCTGTGCGCACAGAGCGGGGTCACTCATTGGCCCACCCGCCAATCAGCTTCAACCAATCGTCTTCGCTGATCACTTTGACGCCGTGCTTCTCGGCCTCTTTCCGCTTCGACCCCGCCCCGGGCCCCGCGACCACCAGATCCGTCTTCGCCGACACGGATCCCGCAACCTTCGCGCCCAGCGACTCCGCGCGCGCCTTCGCTTCGCTGCGCGTCATCTTTTCGAGACTACCCGTGAACACGATCGTCTTGCCGGACACCGCGGTGTCGGTTTTCGGCTTCTCGGCTTCCTCGATCTCCAGGATGTCGAGCAACCGCGCCACTTCCTCGCGATTGTGATCCTCACCGAAGAACTCGGCGATCGTCTTGGCGGACGTGTCGCCAATGCCTTCGATCGCATCCAACTCGGCGAACGCTTTGGAATCCTCGTCCGCCGCCGCCGTCATGGCCTTCACGAACGCCTTCGCCGATCCATAGTTCAAGGCCAGCAATCGCGCCGTCGACTCGCCGACATGCCGGATGCCGAGCGCGAAAATGAATCGATTGAGCGCAACCGTTCGCTTCGCCGCGATCGCGGCGAACAGCTTCGCCGCCGATTGTGGGCCCCAGCCTTCGCGCGCCGCAATCGCTTGTCGCCCCGCCCCGTACTTCTCTTCAAGCAGAAAAATGTCCGACGGATGCGCGATCAGTTTGTCCGCCAAGAATGCGTCCACGTGCTTCGACCCGAACCCTTCGATGTCGAACGCGTTGCGCGACACAAAATGCTTCAGCCGCTCAGCGGCTTGTGCGGGGCAGATCAGCCCGCCGGTGCAACGCCGCGCGACTGATTCTTCGCCGTCCTCATCCACTTCGCGCACTGCTTGGCTGGCGCACGCCGGACACTTGTCGGGGAACTTGTAGGCGCGGGCGCCCTTGGGCCGCCTCTCTTCGACCACACGCACAATCTGCGGGATCACATCGCCCGCGCGTTGCACAACGACCGTGTCGCCGACCCGCACGTCCTTGCG
>JABFRX010000009.1 GCA_013140995.1 Alphaproteobacteria bacterium
CGTTCACCCTGTTCGACACTTACGGAGATGCGACACCTGTGCGAACCTCGTGAGCAATGACCTTTGGGGGGGCAGCATGGATCTTACAAACGCATTGTTGCGCGATCGGCTCGAGTCGTTCGTGCGCCTCAAGGGCGGTTACACGTTCCCGCTCGCAGGCGCGATCTACTGGGGTGCGCTGGCCTACCTCGGCACGCTGGATCTGCCGCTCAAGACCTATCTCACCATCGCCTTCATCGGCAGCGGCGCGATCTTTCCGTTGGCTTGGGGCCTCTCCAGCCTCGCCGGCGTCAACTTCATGGGCGACAAGTCGGCAGCGGGCAGCATCATCGGACCGGCTATGTTCGGCATGCTGCTCTTCTGGCCGATGGCAGCGCTCGCCTTCTGGACGGCACCCGATCTCGCACTGCCGATCCTCGCGATCGGCATGTCCATGCATTGGCCCGTCATCGGCTGGAGCTACGGCCGCACTGCGCTCTACACCGCCCACGCGGTCGCCCGCGCGCTGATTGTGGCGGCGCTCTACATGCTCGAACCGGAGAACCGGCTCGTGCTTATCCCGGCGTCCGTCGCGTTCGTCTACCTCGCAACAGTTCTCGGCATCTTGGTCGACGTGCCGGCGGTCGCGCGCTCGCTTAAAAGGTAAGCGCGACCGCTCTGGCTTAAGCCGCCTGCTTCCGTGTCAGTTTCTCTGTGCGCTGCGCCCAGGCGCGGTTGACCGGGCTCTCCGGCTTCGACGCGAGCCGCTCGGCCACGAACGCATCGGCAAGCGCACGGTCGCCCGCGCGGATCGCCGCCTCCGTCAGCGTCCACGAGAACATGTCGCGCTGCGCATGACTGCCACCATAACGGTTGGCCTTTCCGCGCACCGGAAGCAGCAGGTCGACCGCCTTGGCGTACTCGCCCCGCCCGAAGGCTGCGAAGCCTTCGCACGCTGGCAGGCCCACTTCTCGCGACATCATCGCGTTCGTGCCCTTACCGTTCGCAGCTTTTCGCACAGAAGCGATCAGCTTGTTCTGCGCCGCAACGTTACTCGTTGCCGCGAACGCCATCATGGCATTCACGTCGTTGAACACGTAGTAGCCGTGATCGACGCGGCTTTCCCACTTCTCGACCAAATCATCCCAACGCTTGCCAACGTCGTGACCCAACAGTTGCAGCCGCCACAGCAGCGCCGACCCATCGATCAGCTCTAGCGCCTGGCCGAATCCGCCGGCCGAGACTTTCTCATCGAACAGCTTCAAAGCCGCCTTCGCATCGTTGGTGTCGAGATGGAACAACGCCTTATGCCACCACAGGTGATAGGCAAAGCCGCTGCCCGGCTCCCACCCGGCCGCGCTGTTCGCGAGGTACGTGACGCCCTCTTTCGTGCGACCCTGCATCTCCAACACGTGCGCAACCGCATGCACGGCCCAGCCATCCTCAGCGTTGATCTCCACAGCCTGGCGCCCGTGTTCCTCAGCCGCCGCGTAGTCGCCGGACTCTTCGAGACCGAACGCATACATACCGTGCACGAAGCCGTAGCCCGGGACGCTGCGATCCCACTGCGGCAACACGCGCGCCACGCGGTCGCGCAGCATGTGCGCGTAGCCGAGGAAAAAGTCGCCCGCATGGGCGAACTGGAGCGCCGTCAAATCGCGCGGATAAAGCATGGACGCCTTGCCCCACAGCTCGACGCCCTTCGCGAGATCACCATCGAGCCAAGCCCGGCACGCCGCGATGTGCAGCCCTTCGCGCTCGTTCGTTTTCGCCGCCAACGCTTCAGCTGCGGTTAAGCTCTTCAACGCCTCGTCCTCGAACGCCTTGTCTGTCGCCGTCGCAAGCGCACCGGCCCGAACCGCATGCGCGAGCGCGAAGTCCGGATGGTCGGCAATCACCGCGTCGATGGCACCCAGCGTGTCGGCCTTGTAGGCAGCCAGCATGTCCGCCGCCCGGTCGAGGCCGTCGATGGCGCCCTGCGCGCCGTAGAAAACGGGGTTGCCCCGTCTGTCGTATTTCTTCACGTCATTTATCCTTCGAATACTGTACATCGGACGACATCGCCCAACGCGTGACGGGCGGATAACTATTCACGATGGCCCACTCGCTCTAGCCGACTCGTGGTACTGCCAGAGCACGAAATTGAAAGTAGTTGAATATCAACGGGATAGATGCTTTGCGGCGGCTCCAACCGTGACGCCAATCACGCCGCCGATCAACCCCACTGCACCTATGGTACAGTCGCCCATGACCGCCGCCGTCAATCAAAAACCCGTATCCAACCGGGAGCGCCTGCTCGAGCTTGCCGAACAGCTCGTGCTGCAGAAGGGCTTCGCGTCGACCTCGATCGAGGAGTTGATTGCAGGCGTCGGCATCACGAAGAGCGGCTTCTTCTACCACTTCAAGGACAAGAACGATCTCGCACGCGAACTCATGCAGCGCTACCTCGACGACAACAAGCGCCAACTCGACGATATCTTCAACCGCGCGGCAGAGCTTCACGACGACCCGCTGCACAGCTTTTTGATCGGCTTAAAACTGTTCGCGGAACTCATGGACAACGTCCACGACGTGCATCCCGGCTGCATCGCTGCCGCCGTCGTCTATCAAGATCAGTTGTTCGACGCCGAAGTCCGCGCGATGAGCGCCGAAGGGTTCATCGCCTGGCGGACGCGCTTTCGCGGCTTTCTGGAACGCATTGCCGAACGCTACCCGCCGAAGATCGAAGTCGATCTGGAGTCGCTCGCCGATGCACTCAGCGCCGCGGTCGACGGCGGCATCATCCTTTCGAAGGCGCTGCACGAGCGCACGGCGCTTCCGGCGCAGATCATGCACTATCGCAATTACATTAAGCTGCTGTTCGAACCGTAACGCTCAGTCCAACCGCTTCAGCGCTTCGCCGAGCTTTGCCTTCTGTGCCTCGTACTCCGCGCGCTTTTCGCGTAGCTCCTCAACCACCTCTTCCGGCGCACGCGTGACGAAATCGTTGTTGCCGAGTTTCGCGTCGATGCGCGAAATCTCGCCGTCGACCTTTTGGCTGTCTTTCGAGAGCCGCGCTTTCTCCTTCGCGAAGTCGATGAAGCCTTCGAGTGCAAGCCCCGCGGTGCCGTCGCCGACGACAATCTGCGCCGAACCCTTCGCCAACTCGCCGCCGCGCGCGGTTTCAAGCCGCGCCAAGCGCAACACCAACTCGTTGTGCCGCTCCAGCCACTCGATCTCCGTGCCGTTACCGGTCTTGAGGATCAGCGGCAGCTTTGAAGACGGCGGGACGTTCATCTCAGCACGCACCGAGCGCACCTCGGAGATCAGCGCTTTGACCCAGTTCATCTCGGCCGCAGCTTCCTTGTCATGCGGGACGTGTTCGTAGTGCGGCCAGTCCGCGGCGATGAGCATCGACGTGCGCTTCGGCCCGTGCTCGCCGGTTACGCGCCACAGCTCCTCGGTGATGAAGGGCACGAACGGGTGCATGAGTTTCAACACCTCATCCATCACCCACGCGGCCGTCGCCCGCGTCTCCGCCTTCTGCGCACTGTTATGTCCGGCGAGGATCGGCTTGATGAACTCCAGATACCAGTCGCAATAGACGTTCCAGACGAACTCGTAGAGCGCGCCTGCCGCATCGTTGAACCGGTATGCCTCGATCGACTGCGTCAGGTTGTTGCGCATATGCACGAGTTCGCCCACGACCCAGCGATTCACGGTCGACGCCAGATTCGTAGGATCGAAATTCGCCGTGCGCATGCACTCGTTCATCTCGCAGAACCGCGCGGCGTTCCAAATCTTCGTGCAGAAATTGCGGTAGATCTCGACCCGGCTCTTGCCCATACGCAAGTCCTTGCCCGGCGCCGCCGCGATCGCCAACGCAAAGCGCAGCGCGTCCGCGCCGAACTCGTCGATCAGCACGAGCGGATCCATCACGTTCCCGCGCGTCTTCGACATCTTTTGCCCCTTTTCGTCGACGACGCGAGCGTGGATGTAGACGGTGTGGAACGGCACGTCGTCTGTGAAGTGCAACCCGAACATCATCATCCGGGCGACCCAAAAGAAGATGATGTCGAACATGGTGACCAGCACGTCGGTCTTGTAGTACCGGCGCAGTTCGGGCGTGTCTTCGGGCCACCCCAACGTCGAGAACGGCCAGAGACCCGATGAGAACCAGGTATCGAGCACGTCGGGATCGCGCCGAAGCGTGACATCGCGCCCGTGCTTCTCCTTCGCCGCAGCGTAAGCTTCGGCCTCGGTCTCTTCGACGAACACGTTGCCTTGATCGTCGTACCAAGCGGGGATTTGATGCCCCCACCACAGCTGGCGCGAAACGCACCACGGCTGAATGTTCTCAAGCCAGCGGAAATACGTGTCCGCAAACCGCTCCGGCACGAACACCGTCCGCCCCTCGCGCACGGCGGCCAGCGCCTTCTCGGCCAAGGGCTTCACGTTCAGATACCACTGCTCGGTCAGCATTGGCTCGATCACGATGGTCTTCGTCTTCTCATCGTGCGGCACGGCGTGCGTGACGGGCTCGATCTTCTCAAGCAGCCCCAACGCCTCTAAATCAGAGACGATACGCTTGCGCGCCTCGAACCGGTCGAGACCTTGATAGGCAGCCGGCGCCTTGTCGTTGATCTTGCCGTCGAGCGTCAAAATGTTGATCGCCTCAAGCTTGTGCCGCCGCCCGACCTCGTAGTCGTTGAAGTCGTGCGCAGGCGTGATCTTGAGCGCCCCCGACCCCTTCGCCGGATCGGCATACTCGTCCGCGATGATCGGGATCAGCCGGTCGCTCAGCGGCAGGCGCACGCGTTTTCCCACTAACGCTTTGTAGCGGTCGTCATCGGGATGCACCGCAACCGCGGTGTCGGCCAGCATCGTCTCCGGCCTCGTCGTTGCGATCGTGATGAACTGATCGGTCCCATCAATCGGATACTTGATGTGCCAGAGGTTGCCCTTGACCTCGATGCTCTCCACTTCGAGGTCCGACACGGCCGTCTGCAGCTTCGGATCCCAGTTCACGAGCCGCGTGTCTTTGTACATCAGCCCCTGTTTGTGACAGGCGACAAACACCTTGATGACGGCCTTGCTCAAGCCTTCATCCAGCGTGAACCGCTCGCGCGACCAGTCACACGACGCCCCAAGCCGGCGCAGCTGGCGATTGATCGTACCGCCCGACTCCGCCTTCCACTCCCAAATCCGCTTCACGAACTCTTCACGGCCCAACTTCTGGCGCGAGGTTTGCCGCTCCTGCAGCTGCCGCTCGACCACGATCTGCGTCGAGATCCCGGCGTGGTCCAACCCCGGTTGCCACAGCACGTCCTTGCCGCGCATGCGTTCGAAGCGGATCAGAATGTCCTGCAACGTGTTGTTCAGCGCATGCCCAATGTGCAGCGATCCGGTCACGTTCGGCGGCGGTATTACGATCGTAAAAGGCTGCGCGTTTGGCTTATTGCCCGCGCGGAAAGCGCCTGACGCCTCCCACGCTTGGTAAAGCCTGTCTTCCACGTCATTCGGAGCGTATGTTTTTTCGAGCATGGGCCTGACTTGAAAACAATAAACGGCGACCGCGCAAGGCCTTGAAGGCCTCACGCGAATCCTGTCGAGCTTGACGCTGTTCTTTAAGGGGCGTTAGCGGCGACGGCCGTTACGCGAAGCGCGCTCGACTTCTTCCTGTACGACGCGCTCTACGATTTCTGGCAAGTTCTGCTCAAGCCACGCGGCCAACATCGGCTTCAGCATCTGCTGAACCATTTCTTCCAGGTTCGCGCCGCCGGCGCCGACGCTGACATCGCGCTCGCGGCTCAACATCCCAAACGCGTTGGTGACGGCCGACGAAGCCTGATTGGACAAGATGCCTTCGCGATCGCTGTTGTCTGCCATTTTGAATTCCGGTTGAGGACGCATGTGACGGGTTGGTTCGGGAGCGTGGGCCGCTGCCATCGGCTGAGGCCGGCGCGCGCAGCGCGGCTCCGGCATCGGATCGCGCAGCTGCAGCGGTTCGGGCTCGCGGCGTTGCGGCATCGGCTGCGGCGCCGGGCGGCGCGCCATCCGCGGTTCGGGGGCAGCGTGCGAGGCGGACCCGATAGATCCGTCGTCGTGCACGATGTTCGTTAGTTCCAACACCTCGCCGCCGCCGTCTTGCGCAGACATGGCGGGGCCGGACTTACCGGGGTCCGAGTCTTCCGAGATAATGCGCCGGATGGAGGCCAGGATCTCCTCCATCGTCGGTTCTTGCTGCGCCGTGGGCGTTGGC
Source organism: Alphaproteobacteria bacterium (assembly GCA_013140995.1). GTDB lineage: Bacteria > Pseudomonadota > Alphaproteobacteria > Micropepsales > Micropepsaceae > SZUA-430. Next base: position 6,221 of record JABFRX010000009.1, read on the forward strand.
ATTGTGTTCAAAAACCCTTTCGCGCTACTCGCGCCCCACACCTTGGGTCGCAAAACTAAGCCATGCACGCGCCAAATGCCAGTAGCCCTATCAGGGCCGACGGCACCCGTCCGGCAACAAGGTGAATAGCTGAAAAACCCTTACTTTTCGTACGTTGCCCCGCCGAACGGCCGCCACGTCTGCATGTCGTAATTTTCGACAGGGTCATAGACCTGCACCGGTAGCTCCAAGTCCTGAGCGGTGAGTTTGCCGACAGCTGACAGCAGTGAGTACGAGGCCACCACTTCGTCGCGCTCCGTCCGCACAAGCGCCACGCGCGCATTCAAAAGCTCCTGCTGCTGGTTCAAGACGTCGAGCGTAGTGCGCGACCCGACTTCCTGCTCCTGCTGCACACCCTCGAACGCGATCTCGGCCGCTTTGACCTGCTGGCGGTTGGCTTCGGATGACGACCTAGCTGCCCGATAGGCCTCCCAAGCGTTCTGGACGCCTTCGTCTGTCGCCCGGCGCGCATCCTCGACGCTCAGCCGCGCCCGATTATTGATTTCCTTCGCCTGGCGCACCGCCGACCACTCGGCGCCACCTTGGTAAAGCGGCACGATCGCCGTAGCGAGCAGACGCGTATCGTCGCCGATCGTCTCGGCGGGCCCTCGCTCCTGGCCGCTGCGGCCATAGCTCGCCTGAACCGTTACCGTCGGCAGCATCTGACCTACGGCGAAGTCGATGCCATAGCGCGCAGCGTCTTCCTGCGCGCGCGCGCCTACCAGCGCCGGATTCTGCACGTTGGCGATTTCGCGCGCCTGCACTTCCGTCTCAGGCAGTGCGGGCACGGGTGGCTTCGTGTCGAGCGTTCCCGGCGCCTCGCCGACCGAACGCTCGAACGCCAATCGGCTCGCCTTCAGCGCAGCCTGCGACGACGTTTCGCTCGCAAGCCCCGCCGCCAAACGGGCTTCGGCTTGCGCGACGTCGGTGCGCGTAATCTCACCCACGTCGAAGCGCGCTTGCGCGGCTTCGAGCTGCTTCTTCAATAGCCCAACGTTCGCTTCATTGAGCTTGAGCACAGACTCGTCGCGCACGACGTTCATGTAGGACGAAATCGTGTCTAGAAAGACCGACTGCTCGGTTGAACGCAGCCGCGCCCGGCCGGCGCTGACACTTGCATCCGCCTGGCGCCGCTGCGCCAGAATGCGCCCGCCGGCGAACACAGTTTGTGTCGCCGTAACATCGGCGCTCCATGGCTCTGTCCGGGCAAGCGACCTTGGCAGACCATCGGTCTTCGACTCCGAATGGATCTTCGCGTAGTCGGCGTTGATCGAAATGCGCGGCCGCCACTGCGCGATCGCTTGCGAGACCTCTTCGTCGGTCGCGCGCAGGTTCGCGCGCTCGGCCAACAGCTGCGGGTTCGACTGGTAAGTTTTGACGAGCGCATCCTGCAACGTGTCGGCACCCGCTTGCGGAATGACCAACACGGTCGCAAGCAACGCCGCACGAAGCCCATAGCGAACCGGCGCCCGGAACGAGCCGGTGCCTACCCCAAAACGCATACTGAAGCTCCCTCCCACACACTGGGGATGAAGTTAACTACCCACTGGTAAATTAGAGCTTAGCGCCAGGAATAAAACACGCGTTTGACGTGCAAGAACCCTTAGAACACAAAGGTTTTGGCGCGTTCGAACCCCGGCAATAGGGGGACAGTAGCGTCGAACGCGACCCGGCGGCTGAGCGCGCCGCCTTTGCGCACGCAGAAGTTAGCTTTGCCCAACGGTCCGTCGCGCAAAATTGATAAAAGACGTCCGCCTTCTTTCAACTGTTGGACCCAAGCGGCAGGTATCTCGTCCACTGCACCGTTCACAAATACGACATCGAACGGTTCTTGGCCCGGCGCGCCGTCGCGATGCGGCCCCACGACACCAAAGAGCCGGCCGAGCTTGGGCACCGACCGCAGCGCCGCCGTCGCTTCTTTAGCAAGCTCCTCGTCTTCTTCGAGCGCCACCACATCGGCGGACAGTGTGCTCAGCACGGCGCTCGAATACCCCGTCGCGCAGGCGACATCGAGCACGCGATCGCTTTCCTGAATCTCGGCAAGCTGCAAAAGCTTGCCCAGGCTGCGCGGGTCGAGCAGGAACCGCCCAGGCTTCACCTCGACGCAAACATCGGCATAGGCGAGTGCGCGGTTGGCCGCCGGCACGAACCGCTCCCGCTCGATCAGTCCCATCGCTCCGGTAATGCGCTTGTCGGTGACGTCGTTCGTGCGCACTTGGCCTTCGACCATATGAAGGCGCGCGGCGGCCATGTCCTGCATGAGAGTCAAATCCTGGGAAACGCGGCAAAGTTGGGCGCTTATATCGGCGCAGCCCATGCCTGACAATGCGCAGAAATGGGCTGTTTGTAGCAGCGGTACGGCTCTGCTATACGACCGGCCCTCGCTGAGGGTGGGCCACGTGGCGGAGTGGTTACGCAGAGGTCTGCAAAACCTCGTACCCCGGTTCAATTCCGGGCGTGGCCTCCATCAGCGCATCGTTTCACCCCAGCGGAACCGCCCTTGGACGCCCCCACCGTCGCAAGTTTCGCCGAAGCCTTGGACCCCGCCAACTATGTGAGCCTGCCCGGCGACTGGTTCGTCGCGGTCGGCGATGTCGTCCAGTCGACGAACGCGATCCAAGCCGGCCGCTACAAGGACGTGAACCTGGCGGGCGCCGCTACCATCGTCGGCATTCTGAACGCTTGCCCAGGCCGCGACTTGCCGTTCGCGTTCGGCGGCGACGGCGGCGTTGTGCTGGTGCCAGCCGACCTTGCGCAACAGGCGACAGAGGCGCTGAAAGGCGTGCAGCAAGTCGCGCGCAACGCGCTGACACTCGACATACGTTGTGCACTCATCCCCCTCAAAGCGGTGCGCGCGCAAGGCCGCGACGTGAAGCTCGCGTACCAAACGCTTGGGCCCAAGCGCCGCCTAGCGATGATGTCCGGCGGCGCTTGGGCCCAAGCGTTTGGTACGCGAGCTTCACGT
>JABFRX010000192.1 GCA_013140995.1 Alphaproteobacteria bacterium
CGACCGGCTGGCGCTGCCGCTGGAGGTCAGCGTTCGCGACAACGGCGCCGGCGTATCGCCCGAAGTGAACGCCTCGATGTTCGAACCGTTCGTGAGCTCAAAGCCGAAAGGGGCGGGCCTCGGCCTCGCCATCGTCGCCAAGATCGTCAGCGATCATGGCGGCACGATCGAATGCGAATCCGAACTGCGGCGCACGGTGTTTCGCCTGCGTCTGCCCATGCATCGTAAGGGGACTTCGACATGAACGCCGGAACCATTCTTGTCGCCGACGACGATGCAGCCATCCGAACGGTGCTGAACCAGGCGCTGGGCCGCGCTGGCTATCTCGTGCGGACCACCGGCAATGCGGCGACGCTTTGGCGATGGGCTTCGGCGGGGGAGGGGGACCTTGTCGTCACGGACGTCATTATGCCGGACGAGAACGCGTTCGAGCTGATCCCGCGGCTGAAGAAGCTTCGGCCGGACCTGCCGATCGTCGTAATGAGCGCGCAGAACACACTTATGACCGCGATCACGGCGGCGGAGCGCGGCGCTTACGAGTATCTGCCGAAGCCGTTCGATTTGAACGAGCTGACTGCCGTCGTGCAACGCGCGTTGCAGGCAAAGGGCAAGAAACAGCTACCCATCGAACCGGAGCGCGAGGACGACTTGCCGCTCGTTGGCCGTTCGGCCGCGATGCAGGACATCTACCGCGTGATCGCCCGCCTCATGCAGACGGATCTTACCGTCGTTATTAGCGGTGAATCGGGCACGGGAAAGGAGTTGGTGGCGCGTGCGCTGCACGACTTCGGCAAACGGCGGAACGGGCCGTTCGTAGCCGTCAGCATGGCGGCAATTCCGCGCGAGCTGATCGAGAGCGAACTCTTCGGGCACGAGCGCGGCGCGTTCCCGGGCGCCAATGCGCGCAGCCCCGGCAAGTTCGAACAGGCGGACGGCGGCACGCTGTTCCTCGACGAAGTGGGCGATATGCCGATGGAGGCGCAGACGCGGCTGTTGCGCGTGCTGCAGGAGGGCGAGTTTACGCCCGTGGGCGGACGGCAGTCGGTCACCGCGAATGTGCGTATCATCGCGGCGACGCATCGCGACCTTCGCCAGCTCATTCATCAAGGCTTGTTCCGCGAGGACTTGTTCTTCCGGCTAAACGTCGTGCCGATGCGCTTGCCGCCGTTGCGCGACCGCTTAGAAGACATTCCCGATCTGGTTCGGCATTTCCTGAAGCTCGCCGAACGCGAAGGCATGCCGCAAAAGACAATCGAGCCGGCAGCACTCGATGCCATGAAGCGTCATCGCTGGCCGGGCAACGTGCGCGAGCTTGAGAATGTCGTGCGACGCCTCGTTGCGCTTCACAGCGACACGACGATCAAGGGCGAGATCGTCGCCGGCGAGTTGCGCGAGCAGGCGGTTTCGGAGCCTTCGACCGGCAAAGAAAGTGACGAGCCGCTGAGCACGCTCGTCGAGCGTTATCTCTCCACGCAGGTTCAGAAGCTGAGCGGGCGATTTCCGCAGCCCGGTCTCTACGACCGGACGCTGCGCGAAGTGGAGCGGCCGCTGATTTCCATGTGCCTCGGACTCACCGGCGGAAACCAAATCAAGGCCGCCGAAATCTTGGGGGTTAACCGCAACACACTCAGGGCGAAGATTCGGAGCCTTGACATTCCCGTGTTTCGCGGCTTCAAGTGATGTAACAGAGCAACTAAAATCGGCAACACTGTCATCAGTCGGGTACATTGAAACCCGAATGACACCGTACTGTTGCTGAAACTCTGCGTTGCATTATTCGCACATAGGTAGGCCCTAGAAGCACGAATGACGGTCCAACCGGCACCCGAGCAAGCGCCCGATTGGCTGCAGCGGAACTTCTTCCGTGTCGCGCGGACGTCGGTGCTGTCGTATTTGCTGATCTTTGCGTCGCTTGTCGCGGTGGTCGTGACGTACCTGATTCTGACGCGCTCCACACAGATCGAGCCGACGGCGCCGGGCGTCCTTCTCTACATCATCATCGTCGATGTGCTGCTTTTGATGGCGCTGATCGCGCTCGTCACCGGCCGGTTGGTTGGAATGTGGATGCAGCGGCGATCGGGCACGGCCGGCACGCGCCTCCACGGACGGCTTGTGACGATCTTCTTCTTGATCGCCGTTATTCCCGTTGTGCTGACGGCGGGTGCTGCAGCGATCACCATCAATCTTGCGATGGAGGCGTGGTTCAGCAGCGGCGTGCGTTCGGTCGTCGACAATTCGATCGCTCTCGCAGAGACCTATCAGGAAGACCAAAAGCGTGTGATCCAGTGGGATGCCGAGCTTATGGTGTCCGATTTCAACGCTCAGGTTTTTCCAGGCGGCCTCGTCGTAGATAGCGAGGCAACGCGTCAGCGTATGGACGCGTTCCTCAGGCGCCAATTGACCACGCGGCAGCTCCCGGGTGGCGGCATATTCAATTCGAACGGCCAGGAAGTTATTGTCGTTGGGCTCGTGGTCGACCGCCCGTCTGCCGATGAGTTGAGCGAGGCTAGTACGGGTGCGCTGTCGATTACGATTACGCCGGCTGGCGGGCGTGCGGTCGCACGCCTCGATCCAGTGGGCGACTTCTACCTTGTTCTCATGCGCGAGGTGAATCGGGAGCTCGTCCAGTATCAGCAGAGTACGACGGAGGCCGCGCAAAATTACAAGCGACTGCAGCGGGACCGCGATGCTGTACAAGCCACGTTCGGATTGATGTACGCGATCATCGCGCTGCTGATCATCTTCGGCGCGATTTGGGTCGGCTTCGGCGTGGCGAACCGTTTGGTGATGCCGATTGGGCGCTTGATCGGTGCGGCGGAGCGCGTGTCGGAGGGCGACCTTGCGGCACGCGTCATGCTGGCGGACGACGACGACGAGCTTGCCTCGCTCGGCCGTGCATTCAACCGCATGACGGCGCAGCTGCAGAGCCAGCGCAACGAGCTGGTGGACTCGCATCGCCAGGCCGAGCAGCGGACGCGGTTTACGGAAGCGGTTCTGTCGGGCGTGTCGGCCGGCGTCGTCGGTCTCGACGCGCAGGGACGGGCGGATGTCGTGAACCGGTCGGCGTTGACGCTTTTGAGCGCAAGCCGCGAGGAGATTGTCGGCAGGGATTTGGCAACGGCTGTACCGGAACTTTCCGCTCTCGTTAGCGACGCACTCTCCGGCGGCGAGGGCCGCGTGCAGTCGCAGATCGACATCGCGCGCGGGGCCAAGACCTACAGCCTGATCGTCACTGTCACGCGCGAACGTGCGAGCGAGGAAGATCGCGGGTTTGTAGTCACGTTCGACGACATCACCGACCTCATCATGGCGCAGCGCACCTCGGCGTGGGCGGACGTGGCGCGGCGTATCGCGCATGAGATCAAGAATCCGCTGACGCCCATTCAGCTTTCGGCCGAACGTCTGCGCCGTAAGTACAAGAAGGAAATCACAACCGATCCGGAAGTGTTCGAGCAGTGCACGCAGACGATCATCCGTCAGGTGGGCGACATCGGCCGCATGGTGGACGAGTTCTCGTCGTTCGCGCGCATGCCGCAGCCCGTCATGCGGGACGAGGATATCGGCGATCTGATCCGCCATGCCGTGTTCCTCCAGCGCGTGGCGCTGCCGCAGATCACGTTTGCGCTGCTGACGCCGGATGAGCCTATCCACGTCGAGTGCGACGGACGGTTGGTCAGTCAGGCGCTTACGAACGTGCTGAAGAACGCGGGCGAGGCGGTGCGCGCGAAGTTCGGCAAAGAAGGCGACGAAGAGCATCCGCTTACCGATGGCGGGCGCATCGAGATCCGCCTGGTTCAGGACCCGCTGCGCGTCGGGATCGAGGTGATCGACAACGGTATCGGTTTACCGAAAGAAGACCGCAACCGCCTGACCGAGCCTTACGTCACGAAGCGCGTGAAGGGCACCGGTCTTGGCCTCGCGATCGTGAAGAAAATTATGGAAGACCACAAAGGTGCGCTCGCCCTCGAGGATGCACCCAAGACTGATGAGACCGGCTCAACCCGCGAAAGCGGCGCGCTGGTGAGGCTTACCTTCCCGCGGCGGCTTGCCGTCCCGGTCAAACTGGCAGGTGAATGACAATGAGCAAGAACGCCGCTCTCCAGGCGCTGGATATTCTGATCGTCGACGACGAAGCCGACATCCGCGAACTCGTCGCGGGTATTTTGTCCGATGAAGGCTACAGTACCCGCCTTGCGGGCGACAGTGACGGGGCTTTGCGCGAAACGCGCTCGCGCAGACCCGCGCTGATCATTCTCGACATCTGGCTGCAAGGCAGCCGTCTCGACGGGCTTCAGGTGCTCGATGAGATCAAGAAAGAGCATCCCGATTTGCCGGTCTTGGTGATCAGCGGCCACGGCAACATCGAGACCGCCGTCACAGCCATCAAGAAGGGCGCTTACGACTTCGTCGAGAAGCCCTTCAAAGCGGACCGCATCTTGCTGACGGTCGAACGCGCCCTGGAGGCGCAACGTCTTCGACGGGAAAACGAATCCCTGAAGGAACGCCTGTGGGACGACTTCGATCTCGTCGGGCAAAGCCATGCGATTGGGCAGCTGCGCCAGCTCATCGAACGCATCGCGCCGACGAACAGCCGGGTGATGATCACGGGCGGCCCCGGATCGGGCAAAGAGGTCGTGGCGCGGTTGCTGCACGCGAAATCCCGCCGGCAGAAAAGTCCGTTCATTACCATCAATTGCGCGACGATCGCACCCGAGCGCATGGAGATCGAGCTCTTCGGCGTCGAAGGGTCGGGCGAGTCGCGCAAGGTCGGGCTGTTCGAACAGGCGCACGGCGGCACGCTATTCCTCGACGAAGTGCCGGACATGCCGATCGAAACGCAGGGCAAGATCCTGCGGGTGCTCGTCGAGCAGAATTTTTCGCGGGTGGGCGGCAGCCAGCGCGTGCAGGTGGACGTACGCGTCATCTCGTCGTGTTCAGCCGATGCGCGCACGGAGATCCAAGACGGTCGCTTGCGCGAGGATTTGTTCCATCGCTTGAACGTGGTGGGCATCCGCGTGCCGCCGCTGATCGAGCGGCGCGAGGATATTCCGGCGTTGATCGACCACTTCATGAACCGTATTGCGGGCGCAACCGGCTTGCAGCCGAAGAAGGTGGGCGACGACGCGATGGCCGCACTCCAGGCGCACAATTGGCCGGGCAACATCCGCCAGCTGCGCAACAACGTGGAGCGCTTGATGATCCTGGCCGCCGATACGCCGGATGGCGTGATCTCGGCGGACCTGCTGCCGGCCGATGTCGGCAACTCGACGCCCGCGGTCAGCCAAGGTGCGGGAAGCGAGCGCATCATCGCGCTCCCCTTACGCGACGCCCGCGAGATGTTCGAGAAGGAGTATCTGCTCGCGCAGATCAACCGCTTCGGCGGCAACATTTCGCGGACGGCGGCCTTCATTGGGATGGAGCGGTCGGCTTTGCACCGCAAGCTGAAGTCGCTTGGCATCAACACCGGCGGCCGCGGCGACGATTTGATCGGCTGATGTCTCGCATTGCCTATGTCAACGGACGGTATGTGCCGTTTGCGCGCGCGATGGTCGGTGTCGAGGATCGCGGGTTTCAATTTGCGGACGGCGTCTATGAAGTGTGCGCAATCCGTGGCGGAGCCCTGATCGACGAGGCGCCGCATTTGGCGCGTCTGGAGCGGTCGCTTGGCGAGCTCCGGATGCGTGCGCCGGTCGGCTCATGGCAGCTTGGTCATATCATGCGCGAGACCGTCAGGCTCAATCGGGTCCGGGAAGGTTTGGTCTATGTGCAGGTGACGCGCGGCGTAGCGCGGCGCGATCATGGATTTCCGGCGGTGTCGGTGAAGCCGACATTGGTGGTCACCGCGCGCACGCTCGACTTCGCGCGCTATGCGGCGTTAGCCGGGAAGGGGATCGCCGTCGTCACGCGGCCGGAGGCGCGTTGGGCGCGCTGCGATATAAAGTCCACCGGCTTGCTTCCCAACGTGCTCGCAAAGCAGGCGGCGCGTGAGGCCGGCGCGTTCGAAGCTTGGTTCGTCGACCGCGACGGGTTCATCACCGAAGGTGCGTCGACCACGGCGTGGATCGTGGACGCCAACGGCGTGCTCCGGACGCGTGCGCTCGATCATGCAATCCTTCCCGGCGTCACGCGCGCCGAGATCGTGCCGTTTTGCCGTCAGCTGGGTGTAGAACTTTCCGAGCGTGCGTTCAGCGTTGAGGAGACGCGAACTGCACGCGAGGCGTTCATATCCGCAGCTTCGTTCGGGGTTCTTCCAGTCACCCGAATCGACGGAAATGCGGTAGGCGACGGAAAACCAGGGCTTATCACTGCCAAAATCGGCAAACTGTACTGGTCGTCTCGTTAGTTAACGAGCGTTCCTGACGCCGTTCCTACTTGCCCCACCGCGACGGCTCGTCCATTTTCTCCGGAGACGGGTGACGATCCGTTTGAGTCGCGTGGTCGTACACCTGTCATGAAAGCCGGATACCGGTGTCGCCAACCCCGTGAGTTTCGGGCGGAGCAAGTGAAAAATGGGGCTAACCCATGAGTGATCGACAAGCAAACCTTCAAGACACGTTCCTGAATGCCTGTCGCAAAAACAAAGCGCCTCTGACCATTTTTCTGGTCAACGGGGTCAAGCTCCAGGGCATCATCACCTGGTTCGATAACTTCTGTGTTCTTCTGCGCCGCGACGGGCACTCGCAGCTGGTCTACAAGCACGCTATATCGACGGTGATGCCGTCGGTACCGGTTCCGCTGTTCGAGCAAGAAACACCGGAAGCCGCCGACGCTTAGAGCGACTTTTGAAGCGGCCTTGATTTGATCGAACCTTCTCGCGGACGTTCGTTCGGCGGATGGACCTCCGGGTCGCGCCGGGCGATCATCGTTCACCCTTACATGAAGCGCGCTGACGAAACGCGCTCTCTTGAGGCGCGCCTCGAAGAGGCGACGGGTCTTGCGCGCGCGATCGATCTCGACGTCATCGCAGCCCTGCCCGCGCCTCTTTCCGAACCGCGCCCCGCGACGTTGATCGGGAAGGGGAAGGTGGAGGAGCTCAAGGGCTTGTGCGAGGCGGAGAAGCCGGAGCTCGTGATCTGCGACGGGCAGCTTTCACCGGTGCAGCAGCGCAATCTGGAGAAGGCGTGGAATGTGAAGGTGCTGGATCGCACCGGACTCATTCTTGAGATATTCGGTGAGCGCGCGCGCACGGCAGAAGGCCGGCTGCAGGTCGAGCTTGCGCATCTCTCGTACCAGAAAGGCCGCTTGGTTCGTTCGTGGACGCACTTGGAGCGGCAACGCGGCGGCTTCGGCTTCTTGGGCGGTCCGGGCGAAACACAGATCGAAGCCGACCGGCGCGCAATCGGCGACCGCATCGCGAAGCTGAAGCGCGAATTGGAAGACGTGAAACGGACGCGCCAGCTGCACCGCGAGGCGCGCAAGCGCGTGCCGTTTCCGGTGGTGGCGCTGGTCGGTTACACGAACGCCGGCAAGAGTACGTTGTTTAACAAGCTGACGAGTGCCGAAGTGCTGGCAAAGGATCAGCTATTCGCGACGCTCGATCCCACGATGCGCGGGCTGGTGCTTCCGTCGAAGCGCCGGATTATTCTCTCCGACACTGTGGGCTTCATCTCCGATCTGCCGACGCAGCTTGTCGCCGCATTCCGCGCGACACTGGAAGAGGTATTGGAAGCGGATCTCCTGCTGCACGTGCGCGACATCAGCCATCCCGACGCGCAGGCGCAGAAGGACGACGTGCTGGACGTGCTGAGCGAACTTGGCGTTTCCGACGCCACGCAGAACGGCATGATCGAGGTTTGGAACAAGATCGATTTGATCCCGGAAGCCGAGCGTCCCACCGCGGTGAACGGCAAGCGCGAGCCGCGCACGGTGTCGCTCTCGGCGCTGACCAGCGAGGGGTTCGACAACCTTCTCGCCATGATCGATGGCACTCTGGCCAAGAGCGCGATCGAGGCCGAACTGCGGCTCGAACCCGACGCCGGCGCCGACCTCGCCTGGGCCTATGAGAACGGCGACGTGCTCAAGCGGACGGCGGATGCGAAGGGCCGGGTGAAACTGCGCGTGGCTATCGTCGCAGGTGCGCTGCCGAAGTTCGAGCGCCGCTTTGGTACACGCCTCGTGCGGCAATAGCTGCGCCTAAGGCTTCCGCTCCAAGCGCTTCGCGTCATCCCAGAGCGCGTCCATCGCTTCGAGGGTCACTTCGCCCAGCTTGTCACCGCGGGCTTTGATCGTTTGTTCGATGTGTTTGAAGCGGCGGACGACTTTGGCGTTCGTGCCGCGCAGGGCCTCTTCCGGATCGACGTCCAGGTGGCGGGCGAGGTTCACGCAGACGAACAGAATGTCCCCGAGTTCGTCGGCGAGTTTTGCTTTCGGTGCGCCGGCGTCGATCTCAGCCGTCAGCTCGCCGATCTCTTCCTTCAACTTGTCGAGGATCGGGGCGCGCTCGCACCAGTCGAAGCCCACGGATGCCATTCGTTTCTGGAGTTTTAAAGCGCGGCTGAGGGCAGGGGAGGGCAGTGGTACGTCGTCTAGGATGCTGGCGCCTTTGTCCGGGCGGCCGGCGCGTTCACGCTTTTTATGCTCTTCCCATGCGATGGTTTGGGCCTCGGCCGTTTTCACGTCCGCGTTCCCGAACACATGCGGGTGGCGGCGCAGCATTTTTTGCGAGATCGCTTCCACGACGTCGGCGAACGTGAAGGCCCGCGCCTCACTTGCCATCTGGGCGTGGAAAACGACTTGGAACAACAGGTCGCCGAGTTCGTCCTTCAACGCGGCCATGTCGTTGCGCTCGATCGCGTCGGCGACTTCGTAGGCCTCTTCGATGGTGTAGGGGGCGATGGTCGCGAACGTCTGCTCCACGTCCCACGGGCACCCACCCTGCGGCGCGCGTAGTCTGGCCATGATAGCGAGCAGCGCGTCGATACTTCTCAGATCGTCAGGCGTATCCATGGGCGGTTCGGGTGCTCTCAGCTGATATCAGCGGTCGTAACGAAGGCCGCGAACTGGGAACAGCGCAGAGCGGGGCGCGGCCGTGGTTTTCGGCGGATATCCGCCATTCCGTGTGTATATTGATCGCATAATATGTATTATGGGCAATTCAAAGGTACGAAGGTTGGAAATCTGCGGTTTCCAGATCTCGTCCGTTTCTCACGCGTCATCGACCGTTGAGGCTTCGAGTTCGGCTTGGATTGGAAGTTCGTCGCGGCGCGCGATCGTGGCG
>JABFRX010000164.1 GCA_013140995.1 Alphaproteobacteria bacterium
CCGCAGACGCGGTCGAATTCGGCGATGCCGGTGAGCATGCGGGGCGGGGCTGGGGAGGTGCCCTTGACCGGCTCAAGCGTCATAATACGGCCGCCGCGGCCGGAGGTCTTTGCGCCTGGGATCGCGGTGGTGTCCGCCTCTTCGGTCAGCGAATTCCACGAGCCGCAGGACTCGCAGCGCCCGCTCCATTTCGGATACGCGGCGCCACAGGACTGGCAGACATAGCGGGGGGAGGGGCGGGCCATGGCGGCCGGAATGTAGGGCGCGCCTCCGATTCGGACAACCGGCGCTAATCCCGCGCGGAAAGGCAGGTGGGGTGCGTTTCCTGAAGCATTGTCAGCGTCAGCAGGAACAGCGACGCGGAGTAATAGTCGTCGTGCGGGGTCAAGCGCAGTTCGGCGGGAACGGGATAGCCAGTTAGCACGCAATCGACCGCACGCTCGATCGCGCGGAAGCCGGTGCCGTTGTTGCGCGTTTTGACTTCGCCGGTGTCGAGGTCGAAGACGATGCCGATCTCGCGGCCCTTGCGGCTCTTGGTCCAAGCCTCAGCGAAGGGCCGCAGTAGCTCTTCGTCGGCGAGATTTGCCCACATCAGGTAGAGCGGCACACGCACTGCTTCGTAGCCTGCGACCCGGTCGTAGACCTTCTCCGGTAGCGCATATGTGCCGTCGTCGCGGACGATCAGCCAATCGGGCGGCAGCTTGTGCGGACCAAAGCGTGCGGCTTCGAGTAAGCGTAAGCCCGTGTGCGTGAACTGACCCCAAATCCAGTTGGGGTCGATCACGTCGAGGTCGCGGAACACCGGGAAGACGATGTAGGACGGGTTTACGACGATGCCCGAGCCGTTTTCGGGTTGGTTGATGTCGGGGGCGAGGTAGAACTTCTTTTTGATTTCGCGGGCGAGCGCTTCGAAGCTGCGTATCGAGCGTGCACGGCGGATCGCTTCGTCGGTGAAGCTTTGGTCGTTCCACTTCGTCGCCGCGCGGGCGAGAGCCCAGGCGATCAGCAGGTCGCCGTCGGTAGCGTTGACGGTGTCCGGTGCCGGTGTCTTGCCCGGCTCCCACTTCCAGACGAACAGACGGTCTTTGCGGGTACCGAGGTTCTCTTTCGTCCAGGCCCAGAGCTTATCGAAGGCGATGCGGTCGTTGTAAGCGACGGCGAGCAACATCCCGAAGCCTTGGCCTTCGCTGGTCGAGATACCGCCGCGGCCTTCGTCGACGATGCGGCCTTGCGCGCTCATAAAGCGATCGCGGTAGCGCACCCACTCCGCGTCGAGGGGCGTGCCGCCGCCGCGCCAGTAAAGCCAGCCGACGGCGAGCGCGGCAAACAAAACGGCGGCGGCAATAACTGCCGCCGCCGAGTTTTTGACGTGAACCGCCAACGGAACTCGCGTTTAGTAGCCGAGGCCTATTTCGATACCGAAGTAAGCGCCATCGTCGTTGCGGTTGCCGTCGCGATCCGCGTAGCCGACCTTCGCGCCGATGGCGACCGTGTCGGTTGCGGTGTAGCGGATGAAGGCGCCGTATTCGCGCGTGTCGTATTCGTCCGAACCGTGGAGTGCGATTTCAGGACCGACGACGACGCCGCCGAGATGGAAGCCTGCGCGCGCGCGGCCGTAGTACGAGCCGGCGCTGTCGAAGTAGTTCGCGAGGGCCGACAGGTCGACCATTTCGCCCACGCCGTAATAAGCTTCAACCTGGCCCTTGAAGGCCGTGTTCTGGCCGTTGGTTTCGCTCAACGGATCGTTCGGGGTCGTGTCAATGTCGCGATGACCGACGCCGGCGTATAGCGCGATCTTGCCCGCGTTCGAGAACATGAACTGATAGCCCGCCATGATCGAGGCGCCCCAGCCGTCGGCCGAAATCGTGGTTGCGCCGCTCAGGTAATCGTAGTTCAGCAATTCGACCGCGCCGTGCACGAGGAAGCCGTTGCTGTTCATGTTAGCGTTGATCGCGTGCACCGCGCCGATGACGGCGTAGGTCGTGTCGTCGCCCATGTTGGCGGCGCCGAAGACGACGCCTTGCGGTGCTTTCGCGCCGCTGTTCGGAAACACGTCGGCGTTCGCCGCGGTGGCGAAGCACAGCAGCGCGGCCGCCGAGGCCGCCAGTTTCAATTTCGTGTGGCGCATGACTCTTCCCTCAAGCGATCCGCCACGCCGCCCGACAATCGGCCCCGCGCGCGACGAATCAATTGAGGGTCAGTCTTACGGCGAGGTGGTATCCTGTCTATTAAGGTGACGCGATGGAGCGGCGGCGTGTTGCGTATTGGCTCCATGCTTTGGCGACCACACTGCCGGAGAATGTCGCGATCCAGATTGACCAGAACATCAGCGCGAGCGTGGTTCCCGGCGAATCACTGACGGGAAAGCCCGATGCGAGACGCGCCGCACCGTTGGCGAAAGCGAGCGTGTTCAGGACCGCGAGCGTCAGCGGCCAGGCGATCGGCCAGAGTGCGAAGCGGCCACCGGCTTCTTTCGGGGTCACGATGAAGCGGTTGGTGGGGATGATGAGAGCCGTCAGCGCGAGGACGTAAGGGGTGGTCAGCACGGCGTTGAAGTGCTCACCCGCCAGGAAGCGGCCGTGGCCGCGGGAGAACAGCGAGAACGTTACGGCGCCCGCGATCAGGTTCAGCGCGAACAGCGGGAACAAGATGCGCGCGTCGGCGGCGAACGGGACGAGATCCGCAAAGAGGCCGATTGCGGGGGCGAGGGCGAGGACGACGTATTGCGGGCCTGCGAAGTAGTGGACGGCGCTGGCCAGGTAGCAGATGCGCTGTGCTCCGGTCAGGTTCTTCGCGCGCAGGATCGACTCCAGCCTCCACACGTGCATCTGGCCGCGGCCCCAGCGTAGGCGCTGCGTGAAGAATGCTGCCGGTGTGTCGGGGGCTAGGCCCTGTGCCAAGAC
>JABFRX010000303.1 GCA_013140995.1 Alphaproteobacteria bacterium
CTTCATCGACGAGCTTGCGCAAGCTCGTCGATGAAGCGCGCCGTGGTCCGAAAGCACGTGCGCGCGCAGCGCGGGATGCCGCTTATCACTTCATGTCTGCGATTGCGGGCGACCGGCCGGGCTTTGAGGAGGCGACGCGCGCGCTCTTTGCGGACGACCGGGGCCGCTTTGCGACGTTGGTCGCGGCGTGGCCGAAGGATATCCGCGAACACATCACGCGTCTGGCGTTTGGTGGAGACGTCAAGTAGCGACAGGCGCGCAGTGCCCTTTCGTGGCGACCTCGTAGCCTTCGTGTTTGGCGTTTTTTGCAACACCTCAACCGCATCAGCGCCGGTTCGCCCACCCTCACCTCATCCCAGAACGCATGCGCTAGCTTAGCTTAAGACTTTCTCGAAGAACCGGCTGCGCTCGATCTGTTCGCGCCGCATTGCGCGGTAGGGACCGAAGGCTTCGCATGCATGAAAACCCTCGCGTTCGTAGAGCCGCATCGCGGCGGTCAGCGTGTCGCCGGTTTCGAGCATTAGCCGGCCGTAGCCCTTCGCCCGCGCTTCTTGCTCGAGTCGCGCGAGCACTGCCTGCGCCACGCCCGTACCGCGCGCGCTTCGCCGGACATACATCCGCTTGACCTCGGCAAAGCCATCGTCAAACGCCACGCCCCCGCAGCCCACCGCGTCGCCGCCTGCCCGCGCGATGAAGAAGGCGATGTGCGGTTGGAAAACCTTTTCGACGCTGAGCCCGTGCCGTTGATGAGCTTCATAGCCCTCGCTGAGTTCGGCTTCGAGTTCTTCGATCAACGCGTGTGCGTCGTTCGTCGGATGCGTGGTTCGTTCGATTGAGATCGTCATTGACGCCAACCGCCAGATCAAAGGCGCCGTTGCAAGGTAACTGTTCCGTTCCGGTACGCGGCTGCCGTGTCTCATAATGCGACTGCACTTGAGAGTTGCGATAGTTTACGCAGCGACTCGAAATTGAGTCGCAGTGTGTCGCGCCGGTGACTTCTCCCCACCTCTGGCACGTTCTTAGCTCAGCTTGAGTTCCGGGCTGGCGAGTTGGGCGCCGTTAAGGTCCGGGGCGATGGGATCTTACGTTGGATATTTGGGCCATCCTCTCGCGGATCGCGGAGAGCCTCGCTCGCCTTTTTGAAGGGGCGGCGGCGACGCTATCCGCCATGTCCGCGCCTCAGCAGATCGCGCTCGCCTGCGTCGGCGCGGCAGTGATGATGCTGCTCATTGCGTTCGTGAAGCCCCGGCGCGAACCCGCGCCGTCGCTTCTCGCGTCTAGCGCACCGCGCGGAAAGAAGAAGCGTAGCCGGACCGTTCCCCAAGCCTTCGACGAGCGCGAAGAAGCGGCTGTGCGGCCGGCAGAGTTTTCCTACCGCGCGCAAGAAGAAGAGTTGCTGCTGCCCGTATCGCACGCGGTTGCGCCGGTTCGCGAGGCCGCGCGTATGCAACCTGGCGCCACGCTCAACGTTTTTGGCCGCGACTACAGGATACCCGAGTTCGATGAGCACGAGTTGCGTAAGCCGCCGAAGGTAAAGCCGCGCAAGCCGCCGCTGCGTCCATGGCGCTCGATGGAACAGCACCCTCAAGCTCTGGCGCCGGCGCACCAATCCTACGAACCAAGCCCATTCCAAGAGTGGGAACCGCTCGAACCGCAGCAGCACGCTTACGAACGCCAGCTGCCGGCGCAGGTTTTGTCGACCCGCGATATCCTCGGACGGCTCGAGGCGCGCCGCGGCTCGCGCGTGATCGCAATCATCCACCGCGAAAACATGGCGCGCGACCGGCTCGACGCGGTCGATCTTGAAGATGCGCTGACGGCGATCCGCAAGACGCCGAAAGACCGTCCGCTCGACGTCATCATCCATTCGCCCGGCGGTTGGATTTCCTGCGCACAGCAAATCGCGCGCGCGATCAAGGCCCATCCGGCGAAGACGACTGTCTTCGTGCCGTACTTCGCGCTCGGCTCGACGTCGTTCATGGCGTTTGCCGCCGACGAAGTGGTGATGAGCCAGCATGCGGCACTCTCGCCGGTCGATCCGTTCGTCGCCTATGGTTCCGCTTCGTCGGTTCTCGCCGGCATCAAGAACAAGCCGATCGACCGCGTGTCAGATACGACGGTCATCTATGCCGACTTCGCCCGCAAGCTGCTCGACGAAACGCGCCGCGTGACGTGCGAACTGATGCACGACGGCAAAGAACACTGCGGCGCGTGCCGCCTTGCCGATGAGTTGGTCAGCGGCAAGTCCTACTCCTGGCGCGCGATCTCGCCGATCGCTGCGAAGGAACTGGGCATGCACGTGTCGATCGCGATGCCTTCGGAGGTCTATGACCTCATCCGCTCCTGCCGCCGCGACAACGAACAATCGGCAAGCGTCGCCTATCTAGACTACGACCGCAGCCCCGCGCGCGCTCAGCAGGCTGCATTGCCGCCGCCGGAACGTCAGCGCGTCGATCTCGCCGGCGCCATCGACAGCAGCGTCGTCTATATCGACCGCTCGCACGCCCCGAAGAAGCGCCGCGCTACGCGCCACGAAAATCTGGTTTGGCTCGCGCATTCCGGCGGCCACGTTCCGGAAGCTGCCGTCGACCGCGCGAAGTCAATCATCCGCCGCATCGAGCAAGAACGCGGTTCGCGCGTGATCTGCGTCATCCACGGCGAGAACATGGAGAACGAGGCGTTCGATTTCGACGACCTCGAAGACGTGTTGAGCGCGATCGTCACCAGCGACACGTCCCGCCCGCTCGACATCGTGCTGCACACGCAGGGCGGCAACTCGTTCACCGGCCGCCAAATCGCGCGCGCGATCAAGAGCCACCAGGCGCGCAAGACGGTCTTTGTGCCGTACTTCGCGATGTCGGCGGGTTCGCGCATCGCGCTCGCCGCCGATCAGATCGTGATGGGCGCACACGCGATGCTGGGCCCCATCGATACGCAGCTCTACGCCGGGCCGGCGCCGTCGATCGTGCAGCTGTCGAAAGTGAAATCGTTCGAGTCGATCAGCGACGAGTACCTGATCCTCGCCGAAGAGGCGCGCAAGATCATCCAAGAAGGCCGCGCCACTGCGCGCGAACTTCTGCAGGGCAGCTACACGGCAGACGGCTCGACCGCGATTGCCGACGAACTCATCTCCGGCAAGTGGACGCACGGCTTCCCGATCACCGCGCAGGCTGCCTACAACATGGGCCTAAACGTCGCGACCGGCATGCCGGAGTTGTTCTACGACCTCGTCCGCTGCTTCCGCCATTCCGATGGCGAAGAACCGAGCGTGTTGTTCCTCCCCCGTTAGTCGATCGTGGCTTTGTGGTGAAATTCTCTTCTGCCCTTAGTTCGCCTCACACGCTTGCCGGTGGTGCGACCGCACGCCCGTCGGGCGAAAAGCGTCGCGCTGGTGCATCACGTTCGTTGGTTCCGGGCTTGCGTTAAGCAAAAGAAATTGCCGTCCCAGCGTCGCAACCTTAGCTTCGTTGCAGTGCCGCACGAGCGATCGGGCGGCTGCGCGTGGGATCGCGCCGGTAAGCGTTGGGGGACCGTACTCATGGACCTAGCCGTCATGTCGACGGAGACGGCTCTGTTGATCGCAGGCGCTGCGGTCGGCCTTGGGCTGCTCGGGCTCGTGATCTCGATCTTGTTCCCACAGGAAGCGCCGACCGCCGAAGAAAAGCTCGCCGCGAGAGCGACTACAAAGCTGGTCGCTGCTGCAGAGCCTGTTCCCGAAGATCCACTTGTTGCCAACCGCCGCTTCTTTGCCGTGTTGACCAAGGCGCTTTCGGTCGACGAGACTGCGCCGGCGGGTCTTGCCGCGCTACACGCCAACCTGACCGCCGACGTCTTCATGGAGCGCATGCAGCTGGCGGCGCGGTCGTGGCGGCCGGACGGGTTTGCGCTCGGCGCCCGCAGGCTTGCGCTTAAACCCGACGGTGCGCCGCCCGATCAGATAGCGGCCAAGGTTCTTGAGGGGTACGAGCAACTCAAGGCTGGCCATGTGAAAGAGTCGATGGACTCGTTCCTGGCCGCAATCGAGGCGACAAAGACGGGTGACGCCAGCGATCCTTGGGCCCACGCATGGTCGGCATTCGCTTGGCGGGGCCTTGCGCTGATCGCCGAAGAATCCGGCGATGTTCAAGCGACGATGGCGGGCGTGAAAGTGGCGTTCCAGTCGATGGTGAACGCGGTACAGGTAGTATCGCAGCCCCGGTAACGCAATCTAGGGACGGTGTTCTTGCCTCGCCCGCTTGCCGTAGATTTGCGCCATCATGGATTGGCGCACAGTTCTTTTCGGTTGGCCACCGCGCGACAAGCCGGCGCCAGAACAGGCCCCGGATGAGGGTGCCGTTGCAACGCCGTCCGGCGGTAACGGTGGCGAGGACTCGGTCTACACGCACGTACCGGCAGGCGAACTGCGTGCCTCCCAGCAACACAGCTGGCTGTTCGACGACGGCGTGCTGCATTGGAACCTGCATCGCCAAGAAAAGAAATTTGCTGCGAAACTTGCAGGCGTGAATTTTTTGAAGGAAGCCGCGAAGACGCGTCTGTGGGGCCGTCCCGCGGACATCATTGGTGACGAGCGTGTTGTTCTCACGGGCATCGACTTGGAATTCGCGGATTTGCAAGGCGCGACGCTCACGCGTGCCGATTTGCGCAGCGCCCGCCTGAAAGGTGCGAACCTGCGCAACGCAAACCTGATCGGTGCTTTGCTGAACGAAGCAGATCTCACGGATTGCGATTTGCGTAGCGCCACGCTCGATGGTGCGCAATTCGCCCGCGCGAACCTTGCCCGCGCGAACATGTCGGGTGCCAGCATGAAGGACACGAACTTCGCGTGGGCGAACCTGACGCACGCGGTGATCGGCGCGAAGAATCTGGCCGGCGCAAACGTGTTCGGCGCGATCCGCGAAGGCCTGGCCGGCGAGGTCAACCCGCGCCCGCAGACCGCCGCCGAGTAACCATTACTGTGGAGCGGCGGCGGGCGGGTTCGCGGTCATGCCGCCTTCTGTCGTGCTGTGGCCTTCGAGATTGTGCGGTGTCTGCGCGACCTTTGCTTCGTAAATCCCTACGACCGCGAGCATGAGAACGGCCACCAACACAAACAACACGCCGTTCTGTGCGTGGCTGCGGAATTTGCTCATTCTGGTGTGTCCTTGCAGGGGTTTCGCCCCTGGCGCGAGTTAGCTAGAGTTACAGCTGTCTTAGCCGTTTCCGGGGGAACAATGAATCGATCGATGGCGGTCTGCATCGCAGCGCTTGCGATGGCGGTTCAAGGCTGCAGCAGCATGAGCGTTTTCGGCGGCCCGGATAGAGCCGGGCCTGAGGCTGGGCCAACCGACGCGGCGAAGCAACCGCCAGAAAAAGCGCGGCTGTCACGGTTCGACACGAACACGGACGGTACGGTGCAAAAAGCGGAACTCGAAGAGACGCTCAAGGGCGATTTCAAGAAGGAAGACTTGAACGGTAACGAGGCGCTCGACACCGCCGAACTGCGTGCGTTGAATGAGCGTTTGCGTGCCGATCCCGGCACATCGCCTGTCTTCGATTGGAACGCGGACGGGCGCCTCGTCTATACCGAATTCGCGACGCAGTGGCGCACGCTTTTCGATCGCACCGATCGCAATGGGGACGGCATCGTCGATGCGGACGAGATCAAGTTCTCAGGCCGTGAGCGCAAGCCGCGTCCGCTGCCGGAGCCGACGTTCAGCGGGAAGGACGGCCGCCCGCCGGGCTCGCAGTAGCCGGATGGACCTTACGGGCCGTAGCATCGCTGAACTCGCCCGTGCGCTGGTGGATGGACGCACGACAAGCCGCGCACTCATCGAGAGTGCACTCGGCGAAATCGCGAAAGACGGAACTGCGTTTACCCGCGTGACCGCAGAGCGCGCGCGTGCAGAAGCCGATCATGCCGATCGCATGCGCACGCTTGGCGCTGCTCAAGGTCCGTTTGGCGGTATTCCGATTTCAGTTAAAGACCTGTTCGATGTCGCGGGAGAGACGACCCCCGCGGGCTCCGCGGTGCTGCGCGATGCGCCTCCGGCAACGAGCGACGCGCCGGCGGTTGCACGGCTGCGCGCAGCGGGCGCCATCGTCATGGGCCGCACGCACATGAGCGAGTTCGCGTTCACCGGATTGGGTTTGAACCCACATGGCCCCGTTTGCGCGAACGCGCGCGATCCGGCGCGCGTGCCCGGTGGCTCGAGTTCCGGCGCGGCGGTGTCGGTTGCGCGCGGCCAAGCGGCCATGGGCCTCGGCACCGACACGGGCGGCTCGGTTCGCATCCCGGCTGCGTTCAACGGCGTTACCGGGTTCAAGCCGACGCAGGCGCGCGTCACGCGCGACGGTGCGTTTCCGCTTTCCCAGTCGCTCGACAGCATCGGCCCGATCGCCAACACAGTCGCCTGCTGCGATCTCATCGACCGTATCCTGTCGGATGAGCCGCGCGCGGCGTATCCCGCGATCCCCATCGCGGGATTGCGGCTTGGGGTGCCGATGGATTTCGTACTCAACGACTTAGACCAGGCCGTTACCGGCGCTTTCGAGCGCGCGCTTAGCGCTTTGAGCGCCGCGGGCGCGCGGATCGAACGCATCCGCATGGAAACGTTGAACACGCTGCCGAGTCTCTTCGCCAACGGTACGATCGCGAACGCCGAAGCCTACGAGTTCCACGCCCGTAGCAACTTCTTCGATGGCAAAGACGGTTACGATCCGAACGTGTTGCGACGCATCGAAATGGGTGGCCGCATGACGGCGACGGACTACATCGGCCTTGTCAAAGCGCGCGCGGTGATGATTGCCGAAACAGCGTCCGTGAGCGCACCCTACGACGCCCTCGTGCTGCCCACGACGGCGCAGGTTGCACCGCTGATCGCAGACGTCGTGGACCCTGCAGCGTTCTCGCGCGCCAACGGCCTCGCGCTTCGCAACACCAACGTCTTCAATTTCCTCGACCGATGCGCGATAAGTTTGCCGATGCAGCGCAAGGGCGAAACACCCTGCGGCCTCATGCTGGTTGGCGAACACTTGGACGACGCAAAGCTGCTCGCTGTCGCCGCCGCCGTTGAGGCCGAGTTCTAAGCCGCGTTCACCGACGACGTCAGCGCCAGTTCCTTCGGCCACGGGATCGCGATGCCTTGGCCGAACGAGAGCGTTTGGGGCAGGGCGACCGGTTTGCTTGCGCGCGCGAACAGCGTCGCCTCTTCGCATTTGATCGCGCCTGAGCCCGACACTTTGCCGAGCTGTGCGTGCATGATGCGTCCGTCTTGAATGCGGAGGATCGCTGCTTCGACGTTCAAAGCGACCGTCACCGCGAACTCGAACTCCGCACCGATCGGCGACTGGTCGAGCATGATTTGCAGTTTCGGCCGGTGGGTCGACTGAATCTCGTGTTTGCCGAGCGCGTGATCGACCAATTCCTCGCGCGGAAATTTCGAGCGGTCCAGATACTGCTTCAACTCCCGCCGCGTCGTCCAAGCCGACGACAAGACGTCCACGAGCGGCACCGACAGCGCGCCCTTCAACGCCTCCGTTACGCTCTGGGCGATGTGGTTTTGCAGCAGCGTGGGTGCGGTCGAGAGCAGGGCTTGGGTGCTGCGCATCACCGCCGTGCTATAGAGCGCGTTCAGTCCGTCCTTGCTCGCTTTCGCATCTCCAACGTCGAAGAACTGCAGCAGCGTGAGGTCGTTCTGCGAGGTCATGCAGCGGCTCCGTCTGGCGTAATGGTAATGGTCGTTTGGCGGGCGCTGACGGTTGCGTGCGCACGCACCGTGAAGCGCAGGCTCATGTCGGGTTCGTCCGCAGAAAGCGTAACCGCCGGACGGCTGCGCCCGTCGGTCAGGATGTTCGTGGTCAGCCGCGCCAACGTACGGCGGCGATAGTTGTGCCGGTAAAGCCCCGTGCCGCCGAGCAGCAACGCGGCCGCTCCAAACGCGGCCAGCACCGGCACTTCCGGCAGCTGTTTCTCCGGTTTCGCTGCCGGTTCGGGTGCAGCTTCGGTAGGTGCAATCGGGATGGTGATGACCGCATCCGTCGAGCCATCTGACGGCAGCTTGGCGATCGCGACATCGGTCTGTGGTTCAGGCGCCGGCTGTTCGTCCGTGGGCTGAGTAATATCGGCGGGCGGCTCGGTCGCCTCCGCACGTGGCGGTAACGGGAACGCTTCGGCGGCGAGGTCCGGTGCGGGCGGCGGGATGTCTGCTTCCGCTTGCTCGATTGCCGCCGGATCTTCGGCCGTGTCTGCTTCGGCAACAGCATCGGCTGTGCGCACGAAGTCTACGCCATTCACGACGAGGGACGCGGGATCGCGCGTCGAGAGCCGCAAGGCGGCGATCCGGTTGTCTTCCGTGCGTACCAATATCTGGTGCGCTGCGCCGTCGCCGACGATCCAGGTGCCGCTGCGCTTGAAGACGCGGCCTTTGGCATCCAGCGCCTCGACGTTCGCCCAGACGCGTTCGTTCGTCGTCGTGCGGACATCGGCCTTCGCGGTAGCGACCGGCGCTTTGAAGCGAAACGTCACAGGCGCGAGGGGTGCTTGATCGGGCGTGTAGAGCGTGCGGCCGTTTCGCGTGCTGTCGATCGTGACGAGTTTGCGCTCGATCCCGATGCGCGGCGAAACGACGATCGTTTCTGTTGCCGGTGCCGCGTTCTCGACGACGGGCGTCATCGCGACGGTGGCCGGCTTGTCGATCGTGCGGCGCAGGTGACAGACGCCTACGGGACGTTCCTTACCCGGGCGTACGTAAGTGAAGTTCCCGCACTTAGCATTAGCGGCGCAAGCGGTGCGGCATTGGGCGAGTTCCGCCCGCTCGTCGTGCGGCCGGATAATGACGCCGCCAAACAGGCTGCGCGGCAGCGACTTGACGACACCGCGGTATTGCACGGGGTCGATGGCCGCCTCGCCGACCGGCACCATGCGATAGTCTTTGAGATCACCTTCGGGCTTGATCGCGAGTACCAGGAAGTCCGCCGCGGGCGCAGCCTCTTCTTCGGCATGCGCGAGCGAAAGCGCGGCAAGCACTGCCGCTATACAAAACCCGATCGGACCCCAGAGGCGCTTGGCGGCCATTTACGTAAGTCTCTCCGCCGAATCACTTCACAACAAAGCTAAGGCTGGGCCGCCGCCAGTCGAGGGGCAGAGGTCCGATCCGTCAGTCCGGCACGTGAGAGTTTGGCTTGGGCCGGAAGTGGCTGGCAATGCGGTCTATTCGGTCGGTCCAGATACCGCCCGGGAAGTCTTGGGGAAACCCTCGCGCAGCCGCCAGGTCATTGATTCCCGACGCATCAATCCGGCGCATTTGCTGTGTTATGGGACCTCTGACAAACACTAGCGTGCCTGCGTTAGCCATCCGCTCTAGGAACAAATTCGGCCAGCCCCAAATAAGGAAAGTCGTGTTGGACGGCACGAGAAGGAGCGTATTCCGGCAGTCTTCGGGCATGGCACCGCTCCACCCATACGCGATGTAGTTAACGGCACAACTTGTGAGCGTCTTTCGCGACATCGCCCGAAACTTGGGGATACGCGCGCGCAAGCGGGCGATCGGGGCGTCGCCCCCATACGCCATCAATCTGTTGAGGTGTTTAGGCGGCAGCTTGAGCAAGCGGTCCGCCAGCAACTCGCCTTCGCTCGAATAGTTGCTCTTGATGTTGATGAGGAAGCGCCGCTCGGGAAACGTAGCGAGCACCTCGTCCAGCGTCGGCATCAGCCCGAAGCCTTTGCCGCGAAAGGGAAACGTCTTACCGCCGTCAGCCGTGTAGCCGTAGCCGATGTCGAGCGTCTTCAGGTAGCTCATCGCCTGTTCGCGCGTGACGCCCTTGCCTTGCGTGCGGCAGTCGATCGTCCAGTCGTGGAACACGGCAAACTGACCGTCCGTGGTCGGATGAATGTCGAACTCGACGATGTCGGCCCCCGCGTCGAACGCGGCCTGCATCGAGGCGATCGTGTTCTCGAGATAAGGATGCTCCGGCGGATAAATCCGCGTCGCCGTGCAGGTGTCGTTCTGTAGGTCTTCGCGGTGGTAGGTCTGCGCCATTCCGCGGTGCGCCAGCAGCGTCGTTGGCGCCATGTAGGACGACCAGAACGAACCGTTCCAAAACGCGAGCGCCGCGATCAGCGCGATGAGGCTGCCGATCACGATGCCGAACCACTTTAGAATCGCCCAAGCCAGCCACATGACGGATCACCCCGGCGCCGGACGGGCGCGTTGATTGTAGAGCAGCTTGCGCAACCGCTCTTGCTCGTCCTTGGTCATCTTCGACGGATCGATCGAAAGTTCCGCGCCGACGACCATGCCGCGCTTCACGCCCGGACGTTCGCCGAGTTCGTCCATCCAGCGTTTGACGTGCCGGAACTCTTCCATGTCTTGACCGTAGGCTTTGTAGTTCACCGCCCACGGATAGCAGATCATGTCGGCGATCGTGTACGCCGCGCCCGCCAGATACGGCCGGTCGTAGAGCCGGTTGTTCATCACCCCATAAAGCCGGTTCACCTCGTCCGTGAATCGCCTGACTGCGTAGCTCTGCTCGCCCTGCGCTTCGCCGAGCCGCCGGAAGTGACCTGCCTCGCCGAATTTCGGCCCCTGGTTCGCCATCTGCCAGACGACCCACTGTGTCACCTCGTATTTCGTGCGTACGTCTTGCGGCCAAAACTTCCCCGCCTTCTCGGCCAGGTACATCATGATCGCGCCCGACTCGAAAACGCTGATCGGCGGACCGCCGCCCAGCGGCGCGTGATCGACGATCGCGGGCATCCGGTTGTTCGGGCTGATCTTCAGGAAGGCGTCCGCGAACTGATCTCCGCGCCCGATATAGACCGGGATCATCGTGTAGGGGATCGCCGCTTCCTCGAGCAGGATCGTCACCTTCTTCCCGTTCGGCGTCGGCCAGTAGTGGAGGTCGATCATCTTGCACATCCGCGATTGTCGAAACGCTCCGATTAAGACCGCCGGTTTGTACTTGTGCAAGCCGCCCTCGACCGACGGCGCCGGCAGCCAGTTGCGAAACCAAACTCAATCGAATCCGTTACAGCGTTACATTGGCGGTGTTACGCCACTTCTGACGTAACACTGGCGTTACATTGATGTATTTTGTAACGCATCCCACCCCGCACGCGTGAGCCAGAGACAGGAAGACAATAAGTCGGAACTATGGAAACGTCTTTGCGCGAGTTGGCGCTGACAGCTTGCCGCAGGCGGCCATGAATGTGAACTCGACGACAGCGCACTAATTGCGCAAGTTCACGGTGCGCGGCGCGCTGCCGCATTTCGCGCAGCAATCGGTGCACTGATCCTTGCCCAAGCGTACGCCCCATCCTTCCGGTTCGGGGATGCCGTCTTCCAATTCCTCGTCGGGACTCTCTTGCGCATCGAACCATGCGTCGTACTCGTCCGCCACAACGGCACCGTAGCAAATTCTCTGCCCGGCCTTGCAGCTGAGCTTGTACGTCTGCGTCTTGCCCGCTTCGAGGGCGCCTTGCTGGCGCTCGTCGCCAGCGCCGCGCTCATAGAAACTCACCAGCACGTCCTCGTCCGAGTCGTTGTGCAGGGTCCACTGCGATGTGCCATCCGCCTGCGACCACGCGGACGCGGCGACGAACAGAGTAGTGACGACGACAGCCAATCGCCAAAGTTGCATGGGTTCTTTCTCCGTACCCGAGCCTAAGGCGCCAGTATTTAACGCAATGATTACGCGCCGCGTCAGAACGGCATCGGAATGACCGGGGTGGGCAGTTCGTGGTCCACGTTTGCGAACTCGGGTTCCGCTTCGCCGGCTTCGTTTTCGACGATGCGCATCACTTTCTTTGAGCAGGCGGCTGCGATCTTGGTGGCGAGGTCTGGGGTGGGGGCGGTGATGGCGGGCTTTGCAGCGCAGCGCGCGCCGATTGGGCCGGTGAGGCGTTCGGCGCCCGGTACGCAGTGGAGGCCTGTTCCATCCGATTGCGGTGCAAAGCGTACACCAGTGGGCCCGAGCTTGCTTGCCAGGTGGTTGAGTGCGTGGATGCGGGCCGCGCCTTCTTCGCCGCTCATCAGGCGCGGGGTTTTGTGCATTTGGGTGACGGGCAGCGCTTCGATGGCGCGCACGGTCAGCCGTTCGCCCGGTACTGCCGCCAAGTGAACGCGTGCAACCAGGCCGTAGTCGCGGCACATGTCGAAGCGGCTCATGTCCTGCGTGCCCCAATGCAGGAAGTTGCCGAGGCCGTAGAAGACGGGCTTGCCGCCGATCATCTCGACCGCGTTGACGACGTGATGGTGGTGCCCCGCGATTAGGTCAGCGCCTTGCGCCAAAGCTGCGGTCAAGCGGGCCCGGTCGCGCGCGCTCACGTTGACTTCGAACTCCGCGCCATAGTGCACGGAGAGAACGCGATAGTCGGCCGCCGTCGCGGCGAGCGCACCCGTAGCTTCGCCGAGATCGCGGTCGGAAGCGGAAAGGTGGCCCACGCGCTCTTCGCCCTCGGCCGGCGCGCCGTACCCGCTGCCAATGATGCCTGCCGCGCCGAATGCGAAGCTGCGGCCTTTGAGGATCATCAGCCGCGGCGTCCGCGCGGCGGTGCGGTTTTCGCCTAAGCCTACATGTGCGACGCCGATGCCGTTGAGCGCCTTCAACGTATCCCGCGCGCCGTCCAGCCCGAAATCCATCGAATGGTTGTTCGCGGTCGAGAACACGTTGAACCCGATCTGCATCAGGTGCTTAACGCCGCTGGGGTGCGTGCGAAAGCCGAACAGTTTCAGATTAGGCGTGAGGTCGTTGCGGTCCGTCACCACGGTTTCGAGATTGGCGAAGTTGAGGTCGCCGTTGATCTCTCGTGCGATCAGCGCGGTCGCGTCGCCCCAAGCGAGCCGCATACCGTGTTTCGTGCCGTGGCTCGCGTAGACCGGTTGGAAGCTGCCGTTCAGGCCCGTATCGCCCGCGAGTACGACGGTGATTTGCGTCTCGCCATCCGCCCGCACGAACGGTGCGGCGAGTGCCACTACGACAACGCTGGCAACAACACGAAGGAGCATCCACCCCGCATGCCACACAGGCGCGCCCCCGGTGAAGCAAAGACAACCGCCAGGGGTGCGGGCTCGCCTGCCGCGCGCTCCCAGGGTGGCGCACAAGCGTACGATTGAAACGCCAAGAACGCCAAGCTGCTCATGTGCGCTTCGACCGCTGGTGCCATGATGCCACGGTGGAACTGGGTTCACACGAAGCAACAAAGCAATGAAGAGGGACAACCGCGCGCCGCAAGGGGCGCAATCAAACGCTCCATCGGCGCTGGCGCCGAAGTGAGGGCAGGCTTCGCTTCTTCGTTGCTTCGCGCGCCAAAGCTTCGACCGCCTCGCCACACCACTGCTTGAATTGTGCACGTGAGGCTTGCGGCGCTTGTGCGCACCCGCTGGGTTGTGCAGGAAAGCCCAGCTACAAACGTTCTATGCCGCGATTGAAAGTTGCGGTGGTACGATGCGAACACTAGGGCAGGGGCATACGCATGGCCAGCGACGCGCAGGAGACGAAGATTCCGCCGCGGGCGGTCGCTGCTGTTGTCATAGGTAACTGGCTCGAGTTTTACGACTTCATCGTCTTCACGTTCTTTGCCGTCATGATCTCGAAGGCGTTCTTTCCGGCCGAGCTAATGGGTGCGGGCGGCGGCGAAGCGGAGTTTTTGGGACTGCTTGCTGCACTCGCGACGTTTTGGGCGGGCTTCTTTACGCGGCCGCTTGGGGCGCTCATCATCGGCGCTTACGGCGACCGCGCGGGCCGCAAGGCTGCTATGACGCTCACGATCATGCTGATGGCGCTCGGCACCGGGATCGTCGCGCTGACGCCGACCTATGCGCAGATCGGCATTTGGGCGCCGATCATCTTGATCGCCGGACGCTTGATCCAAGGCTTTTCCTGCGGCGGCGAAGTTGGCGCCGCGACAAGCTACCTGCTCGAATCCGCGCCGGCGAACCGCCGCGCCAGCCAAACCGCATGGCAAGGCACGAGCCAGCAGTTTGCGGGCGTCGCGGGTTCCGGCCTCGGCCTCATTCTGGCGGCGACGTTGAGCGAGCAGCAACTCTACGACTGGGGCTGGCGCGTCGCGTTCCTCGTCGGTCTGTTGATCGCGCCGGTCGGCCTCTACATCCGCGCGATGCTGCCCGAGACGATCGAGAAGCACGAAGCGCACGAGAGCAGCGCGGCGGTGTTGTCGAACCTCTTCACGCGCCATTGGTGGCCGATCCTGCTCGGCGTGCTCTGTATCGTCGGGCCTACGATTTCGACCTATGTGTCGGGTTACATGACGACCTATGCGATCAAGACGCTGGGCCACCCGGCCGACATCGGCATGCTGGTGACGATGGTGGGCTACATCGCGGGGATCGCGGGCGTGCCGCTGGGCGCGTGGCTTGCCGATCGCATAGGCTTCCGCACGTCGGTTTTTGTTCCGCGCATCATCTTCCTGCTCGTCGTGCTGCAGGCCTATGTGATGATTACGGCGCAGGGGTCGACCGTTGAGACTTTGCTGCTCGTGAACGCCGGTTTGAACTTCCTGCTCGCGCTTTCCTACGGCGGTCTCTACGTGCTGCTCACGGAGGCGTTTCCAAAATCCGTTCGCTCCACCGGACTCTCCATCGCCTATGCCATTTCGGTGACGGTGTTCGGCGGCTCGACGCAGCTCGTCGTCGCTTGGCTGATCGAGACGTTGAAGGATCCGCTGGTTCCCGCCTGGTACCAAATCGGCGCGAACATCGTGTCGCTCATCGGCATCTTGCTGATCGGCATGCGCCGCGTGCAGCAGGGCGCACCGCAATCGGTGTAAGCGGGCGGCACAAAATCGCCTGCGGGTTGCGCGCGATTTCGTGACGCCCGCTGTGGGATTCTTGCCAGCCGGAACATATTCCGTGTGCATCACGGTAAATGGAAACTTTTAGGAAGCCCGGAACTGTCGTCTAATCCGTTTGTTTCGCCAACGTCGTGGGGGAGGCGAGCAAGTGGAAGAAGGAGCGTGGAGTTGCTTTGCGCGGCTGCCACCCGGCCTTGCCGACCAAAGCATCACGCTCACGCTCAACTGGCTGAAGCCGAAGCCGCTGCCGGATGAGTTTGAGTTGAAGCCCGACGAAGTCGAGGGGCAGCCCCGGCGGCGAAACCTTCGCATGCGCGCGCTGTCGATCGGGATGGGGGCGCTGCTCGCGTTGAGCCTGTTGACGGTGACGGCCATCGACGTGACGGGCCGCGTTGCACTTTTCAGCCAACCGCAGGCGAGTGTTTTCGGCCTCTGGGCCGCAGCCTCCATGGGCCTTATCGCGTTCACGCTGTTCGCGCAGACGAGCGCCGCCGAAGCGCGCTACCGCCGCGCCGCACCGCGGCGTGTCGCGTACGAAGAGGCGGTGCGCCGCTTCAGCGTGATCGCCGTGTGGCGCCGCACGCGCGCCAAAACCGCTTTCTGGTCGAGCAAGTTGGACGAAGCGGGGTTCGAGCGCGAGGTGGCAGAGCTGCTCGCCGGGCATTTTAAGACTGGGCAGGTGATGGTGACGCGCACGGTGGACGACTACGGCGTGGACGTGCTGATCTGCGCCGGTCGGCAGCGTATCGTCGCGCAATGCAAGCAGTGGAAGGGCCAGCGTATCGGCGCAACCGACGTGCGCGCGCTGGCAGGCGCCAAGGCCTATTTCGGCGCCGACCGGGCGCTGCTGGTGACGCTCAGCGGCCCGACCGAGGACAAGCTGCAATGTGCCGACATCGCGGATGCGCAGAACCTGGAACTCTGGGACGGCGCTTACATCGCCGCCGCTGCGCGCGCGATGCAGGATGATTAGGGCACTGTCCGCGCGGCGCTTTAGTACCGCAGCGTCTGGTCGAACAGGTTCATCGTCCACGCGATCCAGATGAGCGCGAGGCACGCGAGCGCGACGACGCTTTCCTTCAGGCGCCCCCAGAAGCCGCGCATCGGGTTTGCCCAGGCTTGGATCGCATTGACGACGGCGAAGAACGATCCCAAAACGCCGCCATAGCCGATCAGCTGCAGGATTCTCAGCGTTGGGTCCGCGCTGTCGTCGAGGCGCCAGATTTCGCCGATGCCCGGTGCCAGCGTGACGGCGAACCCGATGAAGAGCGTGAGCAGAGCGAGCGACGTCATCATAACGAAAAGCCGCAAGATGTGCTCGACTGCGTTCCAGTGCAGATTGATGCCGTAGTGCCGCCTGACCCCCGCGGCCGCCGGCCACAGTACGAGATTGAGCGCAAGCACTGCCATCGACCCGAACAACAGCGGCGTGATCAGCGCGGAACTTTCCGGCACGTCCACCTTCTGGAAGTAGGCGATGCCCGACGATGAGGGCAACATCATCATCCTTCCCTTTGCATCAGGCTTAAAAATGAGGCGTGCCCGTCCGTCCGCCGCGCGATACTCGCCTTCGCCCAGTGGCTCCCACCGACGCGGTTGGCCGTTCAATCCGGTGAACAGATCGACCTGAATGACGCCGTCGGCGTCCGCGGTGACGGTCGCCTGGCCCAGCACCGCGAAGATTTTGAAGATGGACGCTTCCGAGCGGCGGGTCGTGACGTAGCTGCCCACGATTTTCGTCGTGTCATCCTTTGCGACTACCGCTTTGTCGGCGTCGTCCACGAAGTAGCGTTCGCGGAACTTGCGCCAGAGCGGGCTGCGGGGCGGGACGTCGCTGCGGCCGGCGCTGTTGTAGGACACGAAGAAGCCGAAACTCTGGCTCGGGATCAGGTGCATGTCGCTGTGGAACGCGATCGTGTCGCCGCCGTGTCCGACAGTGCGCAGCGATCCGCGCGCGGCCTCATAGAAGCCGAGGCCGATGCCGTTTTGTCGGTTGTCCAGCGTTGTGACCGTGTTGTGCATCAGCGCCACGGTTTCGGGCTTCAGAATGCGTGCCTCGCCCAGCGCACCGCCGTTCAGGAACGCGATCATGAACTTCGTCATGTCGATTGCACTGCTGGATTGGCTGCCGCACGCGTAGCCGTTCACGATCTCGAACGCCAACGGTTCGCCCGAGGCCAGCCGGTAGCCCGACGACATGTCGGCTTCCAGATTCTTGGGCAGCGGTTGGCGCAACGTCGAATGCGTCATGCCGAGCGGTTTGAAGATGTTGTCTTCCACGTAGGCGTCGAACTGCTTGCCCGACACGCGCTCGACGATGTAGCCGGCCAGCGCCGTGCCGTAGTTCGAGTACGAGGGCGTGGTGCCAGGTTCGAAAATCTGCGCCGGCAGGTTCTCGCGGACGTACTTGCCCATGTCGGGCTTGCCCGCGTTCTGAGCGCCGAGGTTTTTCAGGATCTCTTGGAAGCCTGCGCGGTGCGTCATCAGATTGCGCATCGTGACGGGCTTGCCGAACGGCTTTGGAATCTGGAAGTCGAGGTAGGTGTTCACGTCGGCGTCGAGGTCGATCTTGCCTTGCTCGACCAGCTGCATCACCGACGTCCAGGTCGCCAGCTTCGTGATCGAGCCTACGCGGAACAGCGTCGTTTCGGCCGATACCGGCTTCTTCGTTTTTACATCGGCGTAGCCGTAGCCTTTCGCGAACACGACCTTGCCGTCCTTGACGATCGAAATCGTGGCGCCCGCGATGTCGTTCGTTTCGATCTGCAGCGGGACGAGGCCGTCGAGGAATGCTTCGATGTCCTTGGGGTCGAGCGCGGGCTGAGGCGGCGCTGCCGCAGCAGGCGCAACCGGCGCCGGAGGCTTGTTATCGCCAAGCGCAACCCCGGCAAGACTGGCCGCAAAAAACACCACGGCCGCCCGAACAACCGCCGGCAGGCGCCACACGCCGTTCATACTGTCCCCCAAAAGAGCCGGCTTATTCCACCGGTCTTCCCCAAGCCCGCATTCAACACCTGGTTGTGTCGCCGATCAATGCACGCAACTATGCCTATCTCATTGATATCGTTCGGTTTCAGGTTGTTTTGGGCGGCAATGTGACTTTCCCATCACGCGCGACCGCTGTCACACGCGCGGGAGCGAGCGTGCGCCTACAGTTCCTGCATGCGCATCCTCCTCATCAATATTCCCCATCCGGCTATCGGCAGCCGCATCCCAAAGGAGCAGCTGCCGCCGCTGGGGCTGCTCAGTATCGGCGGCCCTTTGATCGACGCCGGCCACGACGTTGCGCTGATCGACGGCGAGTTGGGACCGATGAAACTGGAGGTCATCGCGGAACAAGCGTTGGCGCATGCGCCCGACGCTGTGTTGTTCGGTCATACCGGCTCGACCTCAGGCCATCCGATCATCCTGCAGTTGGCGCGCACGATCCGGGCGTTGATGCCGCGTACGTTGATTGTCTACGGCGGCGTGCATCCGACCTATTTCTGGCGCGATGTTCTGACGGGCGAACCGCAGATCGACATCATCGTCCGCGGCGAGGGCGAGGAGACGGTGACCCGCTTGTTCGACGCGCTCGGCAGACAACAGAACTACGCGCACCTCCCGGGCCTCGCGTTTCGCGTTCACGGGGAGGTTCGGGCAACGCCAGCAGCGCCCGTGATCAAAGACCTCGACGCCTATCGCGTCGGCTGGGAGCTGATCGACCACAAGCGCTATTCCTATTGGGGCAACAAGCGCGCCGTCGTGATCCAGTTCTCGCGCGGCTGTCCGCATCTTTGTAACTACTGCGGCCAGCGCGGGTTCTGGACGCGCTGGCGCCACCGCGACCCGCAGAAACTTGCGGCTGAAATCGCGCGCCTGCACCGCGACCACGGCGTTGAAGTGTTCAACTTTGCCGACGAAAACCCGAGCGCCGGCCGCAGGCCTTGGAAAGCGTTCCTCGAAGCGCTGATCGCCGAGAACGTGGACGTCACGCTGATCGGCTCCACCCGCGCGGGCGACATCGTGCGCGATGCCGACATTCTGCATCTATACAAGAGGGCGGGCTTCGAACGCTTCCTGATGGGCATGGAAAACACCGACCAGGCGACGCTCGATCTGATCAAGAAAGGCGCGACCACTTCGGACGACCGTGAGGCGATCAAGCTGCTGCGCAAACACGGCATTCTATCGCTCGCAACCTGGGTTGCGGGCTTCGACGAACAGACTGACCGCGACTTCCTGCGTGGCCTGCGCCAACTTGTGTCCTACGACCCCGACCAGATCATCACGCTCTATGCGACGCCGCACCGCTGGACACCGTACTACCGCCTGGTCGAGCAACGCCGCGTGATCCAAGAAGACCAGAGCAAGTGGGACTACAAGCACCAAGTGCTCTCGATGCGGCACATGCCGCCATGGCGCGTGTTCCTATGGGTGAAGTTCATCGAGGTCGTGGCGCAAGCACGCCCGCGCGCGCTCGCCCGCTTGATCTGGCACCCGGACAAGAAAATCCGCCACGCGATCCGCTGGTACTACAAGATGGGCCGCCGCGTCTGGTTCCACGAAATCATCAGCTTCTTCCTGCGCGACAAACGCATCGCGGACGGCAAGACGGTCGCCGAATGGCTAGGCCCAGCGCAAGACGCGGACGAGGAATCAATGGCGGTCAAGAAGCGCGCGGCCGCTTAAAGCTGTGCGAAGAATTCCTCGACAATCGCATTGAACCGCGCCGGTCGTTCGAAATAGGTCGAGTGCCCCGCGTTCGGGATATGCGCGACTTTCGTACGGGGCACCACGCGCGCGATGGCGTCGGCTGCGAACGGTGGGATCACGACATCTTCGTCGCCCGAAACAAAGAGGATGGGGCAGGCGACAGCCCGCAGATCCTCAGGCGCGCGTGTGCGCATTGCAAAGAGCCTTGCGCCGACTTTCATCACATCAAGTGCCGCGTTCTGGTCGCTGATGTGACGATAGAGCAGGTGCATCGCGGGTTGCTCGTGCGCCATGCGCTCGCCCGCCGCCGGATGAATGCCGCGCCCAAATAGGGCGGGAGCCCTCGGAGCTTCCGATTGCAGCCAAGCATTCAGGCGCGTGCGCTCCGGCTCGCCGATCTTGAGCGGGTCGATCGTGCCTGTCGTGCACGCCATCACCAACGCCTTGAGCGCGGGCGGCTTCGTGAGCGCGTACTCGAGCGCGCTCCAACCGCCCATCGACTGCGCCACGATCCGCACGTCGTCGAGTTTCAAGTGTTCGATGAGCGTCGCTAGGTCGCCCGCATAATCTTGCGGATCAGGCCCATCCGCGAGCGGCGACGACGGATGAAACCCGCGATGCGCGAACGTCACGCACGTGTAGCGCGGCGCGAAGTGCGCAACCTGCTGAAACCAGGACAGATGATTGCCGCCCAGCCCGTGCGCAAACACGATCGCAGGCCCTTCGCCCGTCACCTCATAGTGAATGCGGCAATCCGGCCGCTCAAGCACACCGAGCCGGCGCGGCGGCGCGTTCATCTCACCACACCCCTGTGTTCGCCATCGACGTCCACGGTTCCTGCGGCGGCAACGCCTTGCCCTTCTGTAAGAACTCGATCGAGATTTGATCGGGCGAGCGCACGAAGGCCATGCGGCCGTCGCGCGGCGGCCGGTTGATTGTAACGCCCGCTTTCAGCAGCCGCTCGCACGTCGCGTAGATGTCGTCGACGGCGAAAGCCAGATGGCCGAAATTACGTCCGCCCGCGTATTCGTGTTCGTCCCAATTGTAGGTGAGCTCGATTTCGGCATCCGCGCTTTCGGGTGCCGATAGGAAGACGAGCGTAAATCGCCCGCCCTGGTTTTCGATGCGGCGGGTTTCGTTGAGGCCCAGCTTGTTGACGAAAAAGTCGAGCGCGCCCTCGAGATTGCCGACGCGCAGCATCGTGTGCAGGTACTTCATTGATGTTCGGTCCCGGCGGTTTGGTTCCGCTTACCAGCAGCGCGGAACGATGTCGAGGTTAGCGCGCCTTGCGTTGCGCGGCTTTTGCGGCCTGCTGGGCAATGCGCGCTTTCACGATCTTGCGCACCAGCGCCGCCGGCAAAGCGCCGCCAATCGGAAAGCGGATCGTACCCTTGGAGGTGCTGTAACCCTTGATATCCACGGCGAAAAGCTGGAGCACCGATCCCGGATAGAACGAGCAGTGTTTTGCTGCCGCGCCGTACGACACAAGCATCCGTCCGTCGACGAATACTGTTGGGACGCCGTAGCTGATCCCCTCGGTTGCTTTCGGCACCGCCGCCAAGATCGAACGGCGCAACCGTTCCAGCGTCGTACGCTGCTCTGCCGGGAGTAATGCGAGATAGCCGGCGACAGTTTTGGCGGCCGGCTTCATCGTTGCTGCTTGTCCCGCGCACGCTGATATGTGGGCAACGCATGCAGCCGTTCCTGATACGCCGCGAGCGAAGGTGGCAATACTCTGCCAAGCGCGCCGACCCAAACGCCCAGCGACGTGCTGATCGCGATGTCCGCAAGCGTCAAGCTGGAACCTACCAAGTAAGGCCGGTCGCCGAGCGTCTTGACGACGTAGTCGACGAACTGATCGACGCGGCTGTCCTGCGCGCGGACCGACCAGTTCTGCTTGTCGGCTTCGGTCGCACCGCCGAACTTCGCCATAAGCAGCGTGTTGACGAACGCGCCGAGCGACGCCTCGCTGAACACGGTGAGCTGCAACACCCGCGCAAGCGCAACAGGATCGTCCTTCGGCAGCAACGGCGTCGGTCCATATCGCTCAGCCAAATAGAACATGATCGCGACCGACTCGTTGATCGCGACCTCGCCATCCTGCAAGAACGGCACGTTCCCGATCGGATTGAGCTTGGCGTAAGCGTCGCTCACCGGGAACGACACTGCCTCGGCCTGGTAGGCAAGCCCCATCTCCTCGCACTGCCAAAAGAGACGCACGCCGCGGGCGCCGCGCGGAAAATTCCAAATCTTGATCGTCATGCTAAGTCCGTTCTGTCCGCTTGCCGAACGGTCTTGAGGCCAAACGCGATCCGCGCCCGCGAGCCCGAACGCAAGCCCGGTCGACCTCGCTCTTATCTTTGGTGGTTCCCCAAATACGAAGCGGGGACACGTCGACATCCTCCAGTTCGAGCGCAGTGAGAACCTGTGTCCAGCCCTCATGCTGGCCGGAAGCGGCCAATTCACGCGCTCGGGGCATAAGAATGTCTTTGCCCGCACGTCCGGTGACGACCTTTTGAGCCAAGCGCTGCGTCTCGCGCGCTGAAGCGCTCTCATGTCGTTCGGGGTGGCGGGCTTTCCAAAGAATCACGGTCATCGGTGGGCCACTTCGCAAGTTGGCCCACTATCGTTCTTTATTTGTTCCAGCGTGTCAAGGCTAGCGTTGGCGGCATCCACAGGCGAGGAAGTCGCACTGGCCTTCTTAGTAGCCGCGCCCCTCGCCGCCGTGTTCGCCGCCTTCACCACCTTCGCCGCCATCCCGGTCGCGTCCGTCGCGCTCGCAGTAATCGCGGTCGCCGCCGCCTTGTTCGCTGACATCGCGTGTGTCGCGGTCGTCACGTTCGAGACCGGCTTCGCGGTCGGCGCCGTCGTCGCGCCAGCGATCGTCGTCTTCGATGAGTGCCGCGTGCTCTCGCGGCTCGATTTCCGGCGCCGCGTCTCCCGATGCGAGGGAGGGCGCCTTCGGCTTTACGCGAGGCATTGCGGATGCGAATCGGCTGGCTCTTGCAGCCGGCTCGCGGATGACGTCGACCGGTGCCGTGGTTCGCAGCAAGTCCGCGGGCGGTTCGGCGGCGGGTACCGCCGGCGCTTCGGGTGCCACAAAGCTAGCGGGTGTGGGCTGCACGGTGCCGCAGAGCTCGCGCGAGTGCACGCGGACCTCCTCGTTGCCGAGTCTCATCACGCAGCCACCCGTGCCGTCCGCCGCTTGCGCCGAGTTTGCTTCAAGTGTCCCGAGCGCCGCCGGCTGCATCCACATGTAGAAGCCGGTCAACGCGGCTCCGGTCATCAAGATCGTCGCGCGCCGCCTCAGTTTCCCGCCGGCAACTTGTTCTACTTCCCCAGCCATCACTCACCTCTCCAAGCTTTTCGTTCGTGAGTCGTGAGTTGAAGTTTAAGAATGTGTTAATCGGCGCGTGTTAACGAGCGGACCGTACTTGAAATACGCAGAGCGCAACCGGGAGTTCCGCTTGAAACGCCTTGCTGCACTGTGATTTGTAATGCGGCACACAAACCTGCCGCGTGTGGCGGGTGACGGCGCATTGTTGCTATGGCGCGCAGGCAACGGCCGATGCAGATTTATTTGCAATCCGCTGCGGGCTGAAATCTAGACGAGGCCCAAACGTTGAAATTGCTCGGCCGGCGCTTCGACGGTGCGCAGCGCTTCGCGCAGCATTTCGGTCATGCGCGTCTCATCCGGGCCGTTGCGGCGGTTTTCGGATTCGGTTGGGTCGTTCGCAGTGTCGAAGACGTGATGCGCGCCCGGTTCATCCCACCGCGTCCAGGCCCAGAACGGCACCGGGTCGCTTGCGTCCCAAACCTGTTTGATCACGGGCACGGTGCTGCCCGGCATGTGGGCGAGCGCCGCGCGCTGGTCGGGCAACGGGAGTTCCTGCTCGCGCGCGAGAACGTGGGTTGGCATCGTCGACCAGCGGTTCGAGTACATGGCCAGCGGCTCGTTCTTTGCCACGGGGGCGCGCGCGTATTTCCAGCGGCCGTCGGTGATGTGCACCTCGCGGCCCCAGACGCCCATCAGGACGTGATCCCGGATCGACGTTGCTGCGCCTTCGATAAGCGAGCGTAGCGAGGCCCCATGCGTGCGTTGGCGGTGCGTGACGTCGAAGACGTCGGCGAGCGTTGCGTGCAGATCGACGCTGGTCGTCAGCGCATCGATCTCGCGCGGCGGTTGGCCGGGCCAGGCGACGAGCAACGGGATTTTGCCCAGAGTGTCGTAGATCGGCACGCCGGGTTTGCCCCAAATATCCTTCTCGCCCAGATAGTGTCCGTGATCGGTGCACAAGATCACCGCCGTGTTGCGCCAAAGATCGTGGCGGTCGATCGCATCGAGTACGCGGCCGAGCCACGCGTCGATCATGGTCAGCTTCGCGCCGTATTGCGCGCGCAGTTGGTGCGCTTGGCGTTCGTTCAGCACGCCCTTCTTGAGCGCATCTTTCATGTAGGGCGGCCAAATCAGGTGTGCGCCTTCCCAATCGGGATCGTACATCGAGGCAAAGGGCTCAGGCGTGTCGAATGGTTCGTGCGGGTCGAACTCGTCGACGAACAGCATGAAGCGTTTGTGGTGACCAGCATTGTCGTCGAGCCACCGGGCGGCCGCAGTCATCGTGCGCGGGCCGGGAAAATCTTCCTCGCCGCGGAACCAACCGCGGGAGTTGTCGTAAGGCATGTGCTTGCGGCCGAACAATGGTGCACCGGCCCAACTGGGGTCGGGCCTTGTCTTCCAGGGGTCGCCTTCGTGTCCCCGCTGATAGTCCCAGCCCGTGAAGTCGACGTGGTAGTTCTCGCCCCCGGTTTCGAACAAATGCGGATGGTCGGAGATCAATTGTGTCACCACGCCCGCGCGGCGTAGCGGGTAGGTGATCGCGTCCTCCCAAATCTCGACGGAACCCCAGGCGCGCCACAGGAAATCCCACGCGCCGCAAAGAATATCGTGGCGGGCGGGCATACAGGGCAGGGAGCCCACATGGTGTTTGGTGAATCTAAGCGACCTTTTCGCCAACCGATCGATGTTCGGTGTCGCGAATTCCTTGCCACCGTAGGCGCCGACCATGTGGCGGTTAAGGCTGTCGAGCAGCAAGATAATGACGTTTTCGGGTTTGCTCATAGCGTGAATGGTGCGCGATCATCGGTACTTGGTGCAAGAGTAAGGTGATGACGGACGAAAGCCTCTATTTGCGGTTTGTGGTGGCGCTCGGGATCGGACTTGCCGCCGGGATCGAACGCGGCTGGAAGCAGCGTGACGAACCGTCGGGGCAGCGCGAGGCGGGTATCCGCACGTTCACGATCCTCGCGCTGATCGGGTTTGGCGCAGGTGTGGGTGCGGCGCCGCTCGGGCCATTGTTCGCGGCGGCGGTGGCGCTCGGCGTGTTTGCCTTCGTCGTCACGATGTACTTTTTCGATGCGTCGAAGCCCGGCGCCGATCGGGGTGCCACGACCGAGGCGGCGGCGCTGCTCGTATTCATGTCTGGTGCGCTTGCAGGTGCCGGCGAGGTTTTGGCGGCGGCGATTGCGGGCGTCATGCTCGTGCTGCTGCTCGATCTCAAGCACGAGTTGCATTCGTTCCTTCGTCGGGTGCAGGAGCTGGAGTTGACGGCGGGCATTAAGCTGCTCGTCGTCTCCGTTGTGCTGTTGCCGGTCTTGCCGAACCGAGGGTTCGGACCCGGCGGCGTGCTTAATCCGTTCGAGCTTTGGTGGGCGGTTGTCGTGATCGCGGCTATCGGGTTTGCGGGCTATATCGCCATGCGGATCGCCGGCGCCAACAAGGGCGCGCTGATGATGGGCTTACTAGGCGGGTTGGTGTCGTCGACCAGCTTGACCTTGTCGGCTGCACGCGCGTCGCAGACGGCACCTGCCGCCGCGCCGGCTTTGGCGGCGGCGGTTGCGACGGCGCAGAGCGTGATGTTCATACGCACGGGGCTCGTCGTCGCCGCGTTGAATGCAGCGTTGCTGCAGCACATCATCATCCCGCTCGCGTGCGGCGCGTTGGCAGCGATCGGCTGCGCACTCTGGCTCGCACGCCGCGCGTTCGTAGGGGAACAAGATCAGGCGATCGATCCGGTTTCTCCCGACATGTTGAATTCCGCGATCAAGTTCGTCGTCGTCGTCGCGTGCGTTTTGATCGTCGCGCACTATGCTCAAGTTTATGCGGGCGATATCGGTGTCGTGCTGGCAGGCGTCGTTTCCGGTGCGATCGACGTGGATGCGGCGAGCGTCTCGGCAAGCCGCATGTCGGGCGGCGAATTACACAATGCAACGCTTTCAGCCGCGGGGCTTAGCGTCGCGGGGGCGCTTGTCTCCAACTCAGTCGTGAAGGCCATGATCGCGCGCACGCAAGGAACAGCGGCGTTCGCGAGGCCTGCGATGCTTGTACTCGGTGTCTCGGCCGTGGCCGTCGGAGCTGGCATCGCAATCGAGCTGCTGTTGCCTTGAGCGAAAAAGAACACGGCGCGGGCTTTGCGCCACACGCCGCTTGAAAGTCTGGAACGTCGATTGTCGTTATTTTACGAGATCAGCTTCAACCGGTCGGCCGAAATGCGTCCGTCGCGGCCGGGCGCGACTTCGAAGCTTACCTTTTGACCTTCGGCCAAATCCTGGATGCCCGAACGTTGCAGCGCGGTCACGTGCACGAACACGTCCTTGCCGCCGCCATCGGGCGCGATGAAGCCGAAACCCTTTGAGGTGTTGAAAAATTTGACAACGCCAATCGTCATTGCTCAGTCCATTCCTTCATAGATACACGGCCGCGCCGCGGACTACCCGCGGGCGTGCCAATGCGCATGACTCATCGTGGTTGAGGTTGGGCGGGACGCAAAACCCGGGCATTCGGAATACTGCGGCACGTCTGATGCACTCGTCGTCAAAGCCAGTCGCGTGCGGAAAGATGGCGAAGCGTCCGGCACGGTGCAAGCCAAAATGAGAGGTTGTGTGACCGTATTTTTTGCGGGGTTGACACGTGAAAACTTTGCGCTCTCGGGACACGCGCGGGCGGCGGTTTTTTGTGCGGACGAAGAAGTGGCGTTCACCAAGATTCGATAGCGCTTGGCTACGGCAGCGCCTAAATGAAGAGATCAAAACGCGACAGGAGCCTTCTCATGGATATGCAACTCAAAGGAAAGCGCGCAGTCGTTCTCGGCGGCACGCGCGGGATCGGACGGGCGATCGCCGAAACGCTGGCGGACGAGGGTGCCGATGTCGCCGTGTGTGCGCGCAATCGGGAACAAGTCGAAGAAGCTGTCGCCGCGTTGGCGAAGAAAGGCATTCGCGCGACCGGTGCTGCCGTCGACATCGCGAAGGCAGCGGAGTTGCGGACGTGGGTCGAAGACGTCGCGAAGACATTCGGCGGGATCGATATTCTGGTTTCGAATGCAAGCGCGCTCACCATGGGTGCGCATGCCGAGGCGTGGGAGTCGCTGCTCAAAATCGACATTTTAGGGGCGATGAATTCTTTCGAAGCGGCGCGGCCGCATCTCGAGAAAGCGGCCTCGGAGCGGGGCGATGCGGCGTTCGTGATGATCTCGTCCGTTTCGGCGGCAGAGGCGCAGAATGCGAACGCCTATGGCGCGATCAAGGCGGCGCTCATCCACTATGCCAAGGGACTCTCGCGGGAGTACGCGAAGCGCAGGGTGCGCGTGAACGTGGTGTCGCCGGGTACGATCTACTTCAAGGGCGGTGTCTGGAACATGATCGAGCAGAACATGCCCGACCGCTACAACGCCGCGATGAAGTCGAACCCGACGGGCCGCATGGGTACGCCGCAGGAGATCGCAAATGCAGCAGTGTTCTTGGCGAGCCCTCTGTCGTCGTTCACAACGGGCGCAAATTTGATCGTGGACGGCGCTATCACGCAGAGGGTGAATTTCTGATAGGCTAGAACGGCTTGGGGCTATTACCTGCTCGTCAGGAGAGGAACCGTCTCATGATTTTGTTCAAAGCGTTTGGCTTGGTGGCTGCGGGATCACTTGGGTGTGCTGCAGCGTTCGCGGACGATATTCGTAAGCTGCCGCCAGACGAGCCCGTCGTCGTCAACGGGTTCGATCTTGTTTGCACAGGCGTCGGCGAAGATGCGCGGAACGATCCGCGTTGGACGGCGTACCCGGTGCGCATCGAGTTCGCGAACGCGGACGCGCAGTATTTGAGCGACGCGGTGCTCGCGGTCGCGAAGGCGGACGGCGAGCAGTTGTTCGAGGTCACGTGCGACAGCCCGTGGGTTCTCGCGAACCTGGAGCCAGGCAAATACGTGCTTGCCGCGACTTATGAAGGCATCGTCA
Source organism: Alphaproteobacteria bacterium (assembly GCA_013140995.1). Classification (GTDB taxonomy): domain Bacteria; phylum Pseudomonadota; class Alphaproteobacteria; order Micropepsales; family Micropepsaceae; genus SZUA-430. The sequence goes on from JABFRX010000303.1 coordinate 27,766, forward strand.
AGACCGAGAAGTTCACCGCGCCAAAGTCGGGGCAAGCGCGCTTTGTGGTGCGCTTCGCCGAAGTGCCGGGCGACCGGCCGAATTAGCGGCCTTTGAACTCCGCCTTGCGTTTTTGCAGGAACGCGCTGACGCCTTCGGTGAAGTCTTCGGCGCGGCCGGCGATTTTTTGAGCTTGGCGTTCGGCGTCGAGTTGTTCTTCGTAGGTGTGGTGCGGGCTTTGCCAGTAGAGCTGGCGGATTAGGCCGAGCGCGACCGTTGGGCCGCTTGCCAGTTCTTCGGCGAGCGCCATCGCTTGCGGCATTAGGTCGGCGTCGTCGTAGACGCGGTTGATCAGGCCCCATTCGAGCGCTTTCTCCGCGCTCAATTTTTCGCCCAGGAGCGACAGTTCCTTGGCGCGTGCGCTGCCGACGAGACGCGGCAGTAGCCACGTCGAACCGCCGTCGGGTACGAGACCAATGCGGCGGAACGCTTGCAGGAAGTAGGCTGACTTGGCGGCGAGGATCATGTCGCCCATCATGGCGAAGCTCATGCCGACCCCGGCGGCCGCGCCATTCACGGCGGTGACGAGCGGAACTTTGAGGTTGCGCAGGCGGCGCAGGAACGGGTGGTACATCGTCTCGAGCGCGGCACCTGCGTCGCGCTCCTCGGGCTTGAACGCGCCTGACGAAGGGCCGCCGCTTAAGTTGGCGCCGGCGCAGAAGCCGCGGCCGGTGCCGGTGAACACGAGTGCGCGGATGCCGCTGTCGGGACGCTCGATGTACGTCATTGCCGAAATGAGGCCGTTTAGCATTTCGGGGCTGACGGCGTTCATCACTTCGGGGTGGTTCAGCGTCAGCACGCCGACGCGGCCGACCACATCGACTTTCGCGCGTTCGAAATCCATCGTTCGTCGTCCTTCTAATTGCCTTTGAATTGGGGTTCGCGTTTCGTCAGGAAGGCGGTCACGCCTTCGCGAAAATCTTCGGTGTCGCCGAGCCTTTGTTGCGTGCGGCGTTCGAGTTCGAGCTGCTGATCGAGCGTGTTTTCGGCCGCGGCATCGAGTGTGCGTTTGATCTCGCCGAATGCTTTCGTCGGACCCTTCGCCAGACGCTCGGCCAGCGTGCGGGCCTCCGTCATCAACTGAGCGTCGTCGACGGCGGCCCAAATCAAGCCCCATTCGGCAGCTTTCTCCGCCGGCAGACGGTCGCCCAACATTGCGAGTGCCCGTGAGCGGGCGCGGCCCAAGAGTTGCGGGAAGAACCAGGTGCAGCCCATGTCGGGAACCAGACCGAGTTTTGGACCGAAGACCTGCACGAAGTAGGCGGACTTCGCGGCGATCACGATATCGCCGCCGAGTGCCAATCCCACGCCGCCGCCGGCTGCTACGCCGTTGACCGCGACGATGACCGGTTTCGGGAAGCCGGTGAGGTCGCGGACGAGCGGGTTGTAGCCGATCTCCATCGAGTGCGAGATGCCTTCGCCGACCGAGCGTTGGACGCCGTCGTTGAAGCCTGCGTTCGCGAGGTCGGCGCCGGCGCAGAAGCCGCGGCCGGCACCTGTGATGACGAGCGCCTTTACGTTCGCGTCGGCGCGCAGCGCGCGCAATGCGTTGCGGATGTCGTCGATCAGGCCTTTGTTAAGGCTGTTGAGCGAGGTGGGGCGATTGAGCGTTAGCGTCGCGACGCCAGCGGCTGTTTCGACAAGGATGTTTTCGTATGACATGCGGGGTGCTCGAAGCGTTGGAGCTTCAACGCACCACAGGTTCGGCCATCATGCAACTCGGCTCACGCGCGAGCGCGAGTGCCTTCCGTAGCGGAACCGGATTCGTCGCTTACCACGCGGTTGCGGCCCTGGCGTTTGGCGGCATCGAGGTGGCTTGCCGCGCGCCGCACGGTCTCAGCGACCGCTTCGCCGCGACGATGCTCGGCCACGCCGATCGAGAGCGTGAGCGAGCCCAGCGTTTCGCCGGTTGAGCGCTTCACGATTTTGCGCGACTCGACGGTCTCCCGGATTTTTTCGGCGACGCGTATAGCGCTGTCAAGCGCCGCGTTCGGCAGCGCGACGGCGAATTCTTCGCCGCCGAAGCGGGCAGCGGCATCGCGTTCGCGTGTGTTCGATTTGAAGCATTGCGCGACGAGGCGCAGTACATGGTCGCCCGTTGCGTGGCCCCAGGTGTCGTTGAATTTGCGGAAACTGTCGACGTCGGCGATGAGAACGCAAAGCGGCGTCTTGTTGTATTCAGCCTCACTCAGCATCGGCTCTAAACGCTCGTCGAAACTCGCCCGGCTGAACAAGCCGGTTAGCGGGTCGATGCGGTTTTCGGCCGTTACGGTTTCCGAGCGCTGGCGCAGCGTTTCGATCTCGCGGCCAGTTTGGTCCAAGTGGGCTTCGAGCGCGGTGTGGCTGGTCTGCAGCGCACGCGTCGCTTTGGCAACGCGGTCGACGACGCCTTTGATGTTGCCGCCCTGCGCGAGTGCGGCAGCCGCTTCGGCGAGCAACTTGCCGTGGCTTGCGATATCTTTCGTGGCGTGCTCCAGCACGTCCTTCGATTTCTGCACTTCTTCCTGGAGCTTTGCGCCCACGTCGCCGATTTCGGCGGGACGCGACGTTCCGAAGAAACGGGCGTACGCGGTTTTCGTGAAGCTCGGGTCGGTCGCGCGGCCTTCGGCGACCGCCGTGTTCAGCGCGCTTACCAGCTCTTGGTTCTGGCCGATCGCGTAGTTGAACCAAAGCTCGTAGTTCGGCGGCGTGGGTGCGATGGCGTAGTCGCGCATGAGTTCAAGTGCGCGGTCGCTCAAGTTACGGGCGTGGCTGGGTTGTTCCCAAAAATGCACCGGAGGACTCCTCGCGCTGCCGCGTGGACGGCAGACCCCATTGTTCGTTTGGGTGATGGTCGCACTCGCAGCCAAAAATTCGATTAAATTGCTGCCGATTGCGTCGCGGCGCACGTTAAGGCCAGGCAGGCGGCGGCGGGCCGTTCTCGCGGTCTATTCGTTAACCGGGCAATTCCCTGCGAGGCTCTTTTTGGTCTATAACGAAACATCCCGGCATTTGGCAAAGCATCACGGAAAGGACTCTTCTCATGACGACTGCGACCGCCCCATCGATGCGTGCGCTTCTGGACAAGCAACGCGCGGCCTATTTGCGCGACGGACCGCCGAGCGCGGAGGTGCGGATCGACCGCCTGGATCGCTGCATCGGGTTGCTCGTCGACCACCAGGACGAGATCGCGGATGCATTGAACAAGGACTTCGGCAGCCGCTCGCCGCAGATGACGAAGTTCACGGACGTGTCGGGTTCGATCGGGCCGCTGAAGCATGCGAAGGAAAATCTGCGCAAGTGGATGAAGATGGAGAAACGCAAGCCGACACCCGCGATTTTGGGCTGGTTCGGTGCGAAGGCTGAGATCCACTATCAGCCGCTGGGCGTCATTGGTGTGATCGCGCCGTGGAATTTTCCGGTGAACCTGACGTTCACGCCGCTCGCCGGCGTGCTGGCGGCGGGTAATCGCTGCATGATCAAGCCGTCGGAGTTCACGCCAGCGTCGTCGGAGCTGATGGCTAAGATGTTCCGCAAGGCGTTCGACGAGGCGGAGATCGCGGTGTGTCTGGGCGGACCCGATGTGGGCGATGCGTTCAGCCGCTTGCCGTTCGATCATCTGTTGTTTACGGGGGCGACTTCAATTGCGCATCACGTCATGCGGGCGGCGGCGGAGAATTTGACGCCGCTGACGCTGGAACTCGGCGGCAAGTCGCCCGTGATCGTAGGGCAGGGTGCCAACATGGAGCTGACGGCGGCGCGGGTGATGCAGGGCAAGACGTTGAACGCCGGGCAGATTTGTTTGGCACCGGACTATGTGTTCGTGGCGGAGGCGCAGCGCGACGAGTTCGTTGCCAAGGCGACCGCTGCTGTGACGAAGATGTATCCGACGCTGAAAGATAATCCCGACTATACATCCGTGATCAACCAACGGCACTATGATCGCCTGCGCGGCTATATCGACGAGGCTAGGTCCAAAGGCGCAAAGGTCGTCGAGGTCAATCCTGCAAAGGAAGACCTTTCGCAGCAGCCGCATCACAAGATTGCGCCGACGTTCATCCTCGATCCGACCGACGACATGAAAGTGATGCAGGACGAGATATTTGGACCGGTGCTGCCGGTGAAGACGTATAAGTCGGTGGATGAGGCGATCGGCTACATCAACGCGAAGGCGCGGCCGCTTGGGCTCTATTACTTCGGCGAGGACGCCGGCGAAAAGGAACGGGTGCTGACCCGCACGACGTCGGGCGGCGTGACCGTCAACGACACGATCATGCATGTGGCGATGGAAGACCTGCCGTTCGGCGGCGTCGGGCCGTCGGGCATGGGCGCCTATCACGGCATCGACGGCTTTAGGCAGTTCAGCCACCGCAAGGCGGTGTACAGTCAGCCGACGTCGAGCTTTGTCGAGAAGCAGCTCGCGAACCTGCGTGCGCCTTATGGCGACGGGCTGCAGAAGCAGTTGACGGGATCGATCAAGCGGTGATGTGACGGCGGTTAGGTCGTCGCGGGAGGAGCGTCATGACGCCTGCTGCCGAGCTAGCGAAGCGCTTTGAAGCGGCGTGGAATGACCACGATATGCGCTCCTTCGAGTCGCTCTTTCACGATGACGCCACCTTTGTAAATCGGATCGGGCAGTACTGGCGCGGACGCGATGAAATCGTGCACCAGCACGCGGCGCTTCATCGCTCGATCTACAAGGATACGAAAATTTCCAATCGCGTGCAGGACGTGGACTTGATCGGCAGCGACGTGGCCGTCGTTCACGTCCGCTCAACGGCCACCTTCGGTCCATCGATGCCGCATGGGCCACGCGAAATGTCGGCGCAGTTTATGTTCGTTGCAACACTGCGGGACGGTGAGTGGCGCATCCAAGCCGGGCACAACGTCGGTCTGATGGATCCGAACACGAGCAAGTTGATCGTAGAGCGTTAGCGATATTCGATACTGAGCAGGAGGGCATATGGAGTCCGACGCTTATCTGAGCTACCGGTCAGCCATCACGAGCCCCACGGTCCGCGCGGTGTGGATGAAGGCCTACGGCGCTCAGTTCTGGGACGACGCGGAGCCGCCCTGGTCCATGGCGACGAAAGACGATGTCTCATTTGTGGCCGATGTTCTGAACCCGAAACCCTCGTCGGTGATAGCCGATCTCGGCTGCGGCGCCGGCGGTTTCGGACGGCATATCGTTCGTGCGACCGAGGCTCGCGTCGCGTCGATCGACGCAAACCCGATTGCCGTGCGCTGTGCTCGGGAGCGCGCGGCGGAAGCCGGCCTCCAAGACCGTATATCGTTCGTGACCGGCGACCTTGCGGCGACAGGTTGGTCCGACGCGCAATTCGACGGCGCGGCGAGCTTTGACGTGTTGATGTTCGTGCCGGATAAGCTTGCGGCGTTGAAGGAAATCGCGCGGGTGTTGAAGCCGGGCGCGCCTTTTGCCGGTATGGTATTCGAATTCTGGAGCGACAGCCGCTCGCTCTCAGTGTCGGCGTTCAGCGACTATCCGGCCGCGTTCGCGCAAGCGGGGTTTACGGTCGAACAATACGAGGAAGCGCCCGACTGGCGGCGCTTGCTGACCGATTCGCTTCGGGGACTCGTCTCGCACGAGACCGAACTCACGCGTGAACTGCATCCCGCGGCGCACGCGCGGATGCTTCAGTGGGCGCGGACGCGGCCCGGAGAACTCGACGACAGCCGCCGCGTTAGGTTCTGCGTTCGGCGGGGGTAAGCCTAGCGGCGAACCGGATGAGGGAGACCCCTAAACCGGCTCGCTTTCCTTTTTCCGGCGCATCAGGTGTTGCGGCACGGGGCGCAATAGGAACGCCGGAGTGTTCGGGCCCATGCCGGGGCCGTTGGTTGCCGGCGCGTCGTCGCGTTCTTCGCGGCGCGGGCGCTTTTCATGCGCCGGTTTTTCGTTGCGCGGCTTGTCGCGATGCGGCGCTTGAGTTTTTGCGGCTTCTTTCGGCGCTTCTTGTTTGCGCGGCGGATGACCCCGTTCGCGGTTGTCGCGCGGGGCGCCGTCGCGGCGCGGGTGACGCTCGCGATGCGGTTTGTCCGTAAGCTTTGCGGGCTGTTCTGCTGCTGCCGGAGCGGTAGCTGCTGCCGGGGCGGCTGCGGCACCGGCTTCGATCGGCGACATCGAAGCGACCTCATCGTGGTACGGCTTGTCGCCGCGGGCGCGATCGCCATCGC
>JABFRX010000223.1 GCA_013140995.1 Alphaproteobacteria bacterium
TAGACGGACAAACTGGCAAAGATGGCAAGCAACTCTATTGGTGAAGATAAGTTTTGTTGCCTGAATAGTATCGCGTGGGCTCGCAGGGGTTGTGGGTCGCGCACGCTATCGCGATTTGGCGGATGCGGCGGGTTGTGGTCAAAGTTGCCAGCACTCGACTGCCTAAGGAGCACACGACGCGATGATCACCCCAACGGCGCCAAAAGACCGGATTAAAGCGTCATGGTTGTTCGCCTATTCGCTGCCGGGGTTGCCGATCGCGGCGCTGGGGCTGCCGCTCGCGGTTCATTTGCCCAATTTTTATGCCGTCGAGGTGGGACTTGGTTACGCGGTCGTCGGGTGGATCTTCGGCGCGGCACGGTTCTTCGACGTGTTCCTCGATCCGGTCATGGGCGTGGTGTCGGACGGTGTCCGCACGCCGTGGGGCCGGCGGCGGATTTGGATGGTGCTGTCGATCCCGATCATGATCTTGGCGTCGGTCATGGTGTTCATGCCAAGTCCCGGCGTGTCGCCGACGTTCGTCGTTGCGGCGATCGTGTTGCTCTTTGTCGGCTGGACGATGCTGACAATTTCGCATCTCGCGCTGGGCGGCGAGTTGACCACCGATTACCACGAGCGGTCGCGTGTCACCGGCGCGCGCGAGGCGGCGCTGCTGGTCGGCGTCATTACGGTGCTGTTGCTGCCGGTGTTCATTCAGAGCCAAGGCGGCGACCGGTTTGCGCAGATCGCCTCGATGGGGTGGTTCATCATCGTGACGCTGCCGCTCTCGGTTGCGTTTTTGGCGTTCGTGATCAAGGAGCGCGACACGCCGCCCGCGCCGCATTTGCCAATCCGCCAAGCGATCGCCGCGATCAGGAAAAACGTGCCGCTGCGCTATGTGCTGTTTTGCGACCTGATCTCGGGCATCTCCGGCGGCATCGTCGCGACCCTGTTCATTGCCATGGTCGCGGTCGGGCTCGGGTTGCCGAAGGAGGCAAACGTGTTGCTGCTCATCTATTTCATGATGGGCATGCTGTTCATTCCGCCGATGATCCGCCTCAGCAAGTGGTTGGGCAAGCATCAGACGCTGGCGCTCAGCTGCCTGTTCAATGCGGCCGTGTTGCCGCTCATGTTCTTGATACCCAAGGGCGACTTCACGCTGTCGGCAGCCGTGTTCGTTCTTCTGGGCGCGAACATGTCGGTTGGGCCGTTTCTCTATCGCGCGATCATGGCCGATGTCGCGGACCAGGATCATGTCGAGACGGGCCGACCCAGGGCTGGGGTCTTCTTTGCGCTTCTCGCGATGACCAACAAGCTCGGCTATTCCTCGGCGATTGTGTTCTCGTTCGTGTTCCTCGATTGGATAGGGTTCCAGGAAAAGGGCGTGAATAGCGACGAGACCGTGTTGCAGATGATGATGTTTTATATCATCCCGGCGACGATCGTGAATGTCCTCGTCACCGCCGTCATGTGGCGCTTCCCGCTGGACGAGGCCAAGCAAAGCGAACTGCGGCGCCTTATCGAAGAGCGCAGCGTGGCTGGAACCGCAATCGGGGCACGCGTCGGGCTTACGCTGGAGGACGAGCCCGACTTGCCGGTCGAGGCGCCGTTGCCGAAGCCTGCGGAGTAGTGCGTCGTGGCGGTGCTTAGCGTTGACGGCGTCGATATCTCGTACAGCGATCAGGGTGCGGGCGATGGGGTCGTGCTCGTGCATGGGTTTGCGGCGAGCACACAGGAAAATTGGGCGAAGGCCGGGTGGGCTTCGATGCTCACGCGCGCGAACCGGCGGGTTGTCGCCGTCGATCTGCGCGGGCATGGGCAGAGTACGAAGCTCTACGATCCTGCGGCCTATTCGTTGGGGTTGATGGCGAATGATGTGCTGGCTGTCGTCGAGCATTTGCAGATCAAGAAGCCCGATCTGATCGGGTTCTCGCTCGGCGCGCGCGTGGTGCTCGATCTGCTGCGCCAGCGGGGCGACCGGTTTTTGCTCGGCGTGCTTTGCGGCGTCGGCGATCAGCTGATGAACCCGCGGACGGATCGCGATCCGGAAGCGTTTCCGGCGGCGATGGAGGCCGCTTCGGTCGATCAAGTTACCGACGATATGGCACGGCGGTTTCGTCTGTTCGCGGAAGCGCAGGGGCAAGACCTGAAGGCGCTGGCGGCGTGCACGCGCGGTCTGAACGCGAGCGGCGCGGGTTGGACTCGCGAGACGCTGGCGTCGATCAAGAACGAGACGCTTGTGGTGGCGGGGTCGGGGGATGACTTGGCCGGTTCGCCGGAGGCGTTGGCTAAGTGCTTCCCGAACGCGAAGGGGAAACGTATTCCGGGCTGCGGACACATGGACTGCCTGACGCAACCGATGTTCAAAGCGGCGGTGATGGATTTTTTGGCGGGTGTGCCGGATTAGGTTCGTTCAACAACATCCGCATCCGCCGGCGAGTAGCAGGCCGTCTTTGTGGTAGGCTGAAGCAATTGCCGTGCGGGAGAGGTCGCTGCTTTTTTCGAAGTCGGCTTTGGCGGATGCGCGCAGGTCGGCGCTGGCGAAGAAGTCTAGCGTTGTCATCGCGAGTGCTTTGGCGCCGTCGATGACAGCTTTGTCGGCGCGGTCGGATTTGGCGTGGGCCGTGAACTCGGCGTTGTGGATCGTTACGTTCGCGGGCGAGACCTGGATGATCGGGTGGATTGCGGGGACGCGGTGGCTGACGTTACCCATGTCGGTCGAGCCTGCGAGGCCCGGCGGCAACATCGCCGGGTCTAAGAGTTCGCGGCCGAGTGCTTTCGCGTTCGCTTCGTAGGCGTGGGCGAGCGGCCAGTTCGTTTTGAGGTCGAGGCAGTCGACGCGCCCCCACTTCGCCTCGAGTTTGGTGCCGGTAGCCAGCGCGCCCGCTTCGAAGCAGGCTTGCACGCGC
>JABFRX010000252.1 GCA_013140995.1 Alphaproteobacteria bacterium
GAGCGGGTTTCGCCCGTTGAGCCCCGACGGTGTCCCCATTGTCGGCAAGACGCGGCTTGCGAACCTGTTCGTGAACACCGGCCACGGCCACATCGGCTGGACCACCGCCGCAGGCTCGGCGCGGCTTCTCGCCGATGTCATGATGGAGCGCGCGCCGGTGCTGCCCGCGGGGGAATACGCGTTGGCGCGGCTTTGATTGCTGTTTTTATCGGCAGTTTAACGGCAATTTATCGGCACAATAACGCAGTCATGCGTGCAATCGTCAAACCAATGACCGGCCACTCAGGGATCGCGGGCGCCGCCTTCGCTCGGAGTTTGAGGCGGAATCCAGAGCTGTCAAATTGGCTCTGCACTTTCGCCTCGATCGCGTGAACACCCGGCGCAGACCTATGATTTGGGGCGGTTTTTTTGCGTTTCCAACTGAGCCGTCCTAGACTTCCTTCCGTCTTTTCAACGGGAGCTTAGATGCGCGGCGTCCTCGTTGCAGTCGCACTTTGGGCCATTCATTCGGCCTGCGCGTACTCGAGCGCGCCTGCACCCGTTCCGCTTCAGGCGCTGAAGCCGCGTATCGACATGTTGACGACCAAGGGCTGGCAGGCGATCCGAGTGTTCTTCCTTGTGTCACGGCAGGAAGGTGGCTACCGCGTGCTCATGGATCCCATGCCAGCTGGCACGGCAACGGACGAGCAGAAGATGTATGCCGAACTCTATGTCGTCGCCGGTCTGACAAAGGGGATTTCCGAACTCGTCTGCACTCACCGGTCAACGCAGTCGTTGTGCGGTGCGCGCTTCGATCCGGCATGGCGCGTGGAGCCGAAGACCGTCAAGCCGACTCTTGAGTCGCTCGTTGCATGGACGAACGAAACCGAGAGCGCGCTCGTTCCGCTTTGGAGCGGCCTTTGCCAGCTTGCGAAGGCGAACGGCGTGGAAGCACGGCGACCAGGTGGGCCCATCTCGCCGTTGTGTCCTCCTGAGTAGTCACGGAGAAGATCGGGGACAGCTTATCTATTCCCCAGCGGTGAATATGTAAGCTGTCCCCGTACACCTCATGAACATGCCGACGAACAGGTCGGGTTTGTATTTCGCGGCCAGCGTGCGCCATGCCGACAGGTCTTGGGTCAGCGCGCCGAACAGTTCTTTGATTTGGCCGTCCAAATCGCCGGGCTCGCGCCGCTCGACCTCGAAGAGCCAACTGCCGGCCTTCGCCACGCGAACGCTGCCGGTCGTCTTGTTGGTGATGACGTCGCCTTTGGTATGGGACTCTGTCGGCGACTTCCTGTTGCAAGGTGCGGCCCGGTTGGCGGAGTCGGTGCGGGGGAAAGTTTGGCGTAGCTGGAAAGACAGCTGACAAATGACGGCTCTGATTCTTGTGCTACACAGTTAGGATGAAAAGAAATCTGAAAACGATCGCGAGGAGAAGTGCCGGGGTTTTGGCGATGTTCGCTCTGCTAGTTGGGGCCTACCTGATCTTTGAGTTACAAAATCTGCAAGCCGAGTCGGCCGGTCGACGATCAACAGAAGCCGTTGCGGTCGAACTCGTCGAACGGGAGTTGCTTCCGAGCATTTCGTTTGCGGTCATTGAAAATGGGCAAATCGGCGATGTTCAAACCGTCGGCATCGCTGATTCTGCAACTGGCGAGCGAGTCACCGGCGATACGCTCTACGAAGCGGCATCTTTGACAAAGCCGGTCGTCGCCGAACTGGCGCGTCGTCTTTATAACCAAGGTTTGTTCGATCTCGATGAAGCGGTATCCGACACAATTTCCTTAGACCGCATTTCCAGTCAGGTCGCGCGAGAAAGAATCACGCCGCGACATCTTTTGTCGCACTCGTCCGGATTGCCGAATTGGAGCGGCGACAATCGCAATCCGGCACGCACCGACGTTTTGGACGTTCGCTTCGAACCAGGCTCAGCGTTTCAGTATTCAGGCGAAGGCTATGGAATCTTGCTTACCTTTCTGGAAGCAAAATCTGGAAGAACAGCCGACACCTTGGCCGGTGAATTGTTCCGTGAGCTGGGCATGGCAAACTCTACGCTCGTTGGCCGGGGGCATAGAGGTCATTTTGCGCGAGGACATTGGGGAGTCTCGCCTGATCGGCAGCCTTGGAAAACCCCTGCACCGGTGGCGGCATATTCGCTTTTCACGAACGCAAACGACTATGCGCGATTCATTCAGTATGTGATGCGAAATCACGCAACAGGTCTAACATCGGGAGACCCCTTTAGCGCCGTTCACATCAATATCGATTCAGCTACAACAGATCAAAACACGGAAACGCTTGGGTGGTCGTTGGGATGGGGTACATTGCAGCAAAAAGATCGAACGATCTATTTTCAATGGGGAGACAATGGTGCGTTTAGATCGTTCGCCGCGTTTGATCCGAAAACGGGGAATGCAATAGTCTATTTCACCAATGGGTCCTTTGGCACACTTTTCGCCGATGAACTTGCAGAACCTGTGCTCGGGGATATCAGTATGGCATCTTCGTGGTTTGCGAGTCCGCCAAAAGAGATAGCCCGAACATGGCTGCGCTATTGAGTGATTGGAATAGGGTGACAGCATACCCATTCCCGTCAGTTTCGATCATGGGAATGGGTATGCTGTCACCTAATTACCGAGGTTAGGCCGGCAGGCGTTTACTCGCAGAGTCTGAGCTGCCCCCCTCCCGTGCAGCACGCCTTCGCGTCGCTACGGCGCGCGCACGTACTCCCCCGAGCCTTGCTCGGGGAGACAAACGAGGCCCGAAGGCTCCGTTTGCCCAGGTTTCCCGGGCTCTTGCAAATGTTCTTGATATGTTCTATTATCTTCCCGACTTATCTGAACGTAAGGGAACGGACGGCACGATGACCAACGACGGCAGGACCACTGACGACACGCGC
>JABFRX010000259.1 GCA_013140995.1 Alphaproteobacteria bacterium
GCTTTGCAAAGGCGGGCGGCGCGGCGGGCTTTCGCCTCGTCGGCGCCGATGAGTTTGGCGATTTCGCCGGCGAGCGCTTCCATGCGTTCGACGCGTTCGAATTGCGTGCCGAGCTTCGCGTGGAAGACGATGTCTTTGAGCGCGGGGACGCGGGCTTCGAGTGTGGTTTTGCGGTCTTGGTCCCAGAAGAATTTGGCGTCGGAGAGCCTGGCGCGGAGCACGCGTTCGTTGCCGGCGACGACGTTTTTGCCGCCGTCTTTCGTGATCATGTTCGCGATGACGACGAATTTGTTCGCGAGCTTGCCGGTCTTCGGGTCCTTGAGCGCGAAGTATTTTTGGTTCGCGCGCATGGTGGAGATCAAAATCTCCTGCGGCACGTCGAGGAAGCCTTTGTCGAACTGGCCGATCAACGGAACCGGCCATTCGACGAGGCCTGCGACCTCATCGGCCAAGCCGTCGTCTTCGATCAGTTCGAGGTTTTGCGCGTGGGCGAGTTGCTTGGCGTCGTGCAGGATTTGCGCTTTGCGGTCGGCGGCCGCGAGGATCACGTGTGCGCGCTTTAGCTTGTCGACGTAGTCGTCGAAGCGGCGGACTTCGATTTGGTCGTTGCCTAGGAAACGGTGGCCACGGGTCTTGTTGCCGCCCTTCACGGTGCCGACTTCGAACGGCACCACTTCGCCGTCGAACGTACAGAGGATCGAATGCAGCGGGCGCACCCACGTGAGATCGCCTGCGCCCCAGCGTTGCGACTTCGGCCACGGGAACGACTTGATGACCTCGGGGATCAATTCGGCGATGACGGCGGGCGTCGGGCGTCCTTTGCGTTCTGTGATCGCGAGGTAGAAGTCGCCCTTCGGGTCCTTTTGGACTTTCAGCTGATCTTTGCTGAGACCCGTCGAGCGCAGGAAACCTTGGATCGCGGCGTCGGGGGCATCGACCTTCGGGCCTTTGCGTTCTTCGCGCACGTCCGACTGTTGCGCGGGCAGACCTTCGATCACGAGTGCGAGGCGGCGCGGTGTCGCAAACGAGCGCGCGCCTTCGTTCAGGAAGCCACGGTCGGTCAAACCGCCGACCACGAGGCGTTCGAGGTCGCGCGCGGCGGCGGCTTGCATGCGCGCCGGGATTTCTTCGGAGAAGAGTTCGAGGAGGAGTTGGGGCATGGCGTTAGCGCATCCCGCTCATGCCGGCGCCAAGCGTCATGCCTTGTGGGCTGTCGATCCAGGCTTGGGCGCATTCTTTCGCGAGTGCGCGGACGCGGCCGATATAGGCTTGGCGTTCGGTGACGCTGATGACGCCTCTGGCGTCGAGCAGGTTGAACGCGTGGCTTGCTTTGATGCACTGCTCGTAGGCGGGCAGCACGTGGCGCCAATCGGGGTGCGCGGCACTGCGCCCGACCTTGCGGGCGAGCAGGCGTTTGCACTGTTCCTCGGCGTCCTTGAAGTGCTGGAACAGCGCGTCGGTGTTGGCGTGTTCGAAGTTGAAGCCGGACTGTTCGACTTCGTTTTGATGATAGACGTCGCCCCAGCGCATGAAGTCCGGCGACTGGCGGTTCATCGTGTTGTAAGCGAGGTCGAAGCCGTTATCGACGCCTTGGACGTACATCGCCAGCCGCTCGAGACCGTAGGTGATCTCGGCCGAGACGGGGCGGCAATCGATGCCACCGACTTGCTGGAAGTAAGTGAACTGTGTCACCTCCATGCCGTCGCACCAAACTTCCCAGCCGAGCCCCCAGGCGCCGAGCGTCGGCGATTCCCAGTCGTCTTCGACGAAGCGGATGTCGTGTTCGTCGGGATTGATGCCGAGCGCTTTCAGCGAACCCAGATATAGGTCGAGCACGTTGTCGGGCGATGGTTTTAGGATCACTTGGAATTGGTAGTAGCGCTGAAAACGGTTCGGGTTGTCGCCGTAGCGGCCGTCTTTCGGGCGGCGCGAGGGTTGGACGTAGGCGCATTTCCAAGGATTTGGCCCGAGCGCGCGCAGCGTCGTCGCGGGGTGGAATGTGCCCGCACCCATTTCCATGTCGAACGGCTGCAAGAGCACGCAGCCTTGCTCGGCCCAATAGTGCTGGAGCGTCAGAATCAAGCCTTGGAACGAACGGTCGGGGGCGGTCATAGGATGGGGTCACAAAGTGAGCGCCGGAAGCTAAAGAGCGCGCGTTAGGGGGTCAAGCTATCGCTCGAGACGATTAGGTGTACGGACACCCTTGCTTGCCGCAGTTCTTTTGTTGGCCTGCTGTCGCGTAGGTGCCGCAAGTGGGACACGCGACCATGCTTTCGCTGGGCAGTTTCTCTGCGCGCTTGCCTTGCGCGCGGCGGAGGGCTTCGGCGAATTCTTCGCGTAGGCGCACGATGCGGCCTTTCACGCCGAAATAGATCAGCGCGCCGAGCGCGGCCAGGATCAGAAGTGTGAACAGGCCCATGCGCACTTATAACCCGAAGCGGGACCAGAGCGCACGTTCTTCGAATGCCGCGATTATGCCGGTCGCGAAGTCGGCGCGGGGTTCGTGATCGGTGCGGCTGGTGAACGCGTCGAGGCTGAACCAGGGCCTACGCGGTGTAATCACTTGGAACTCGACCCTGTCGCCGAATTTTTGGCGGCAGATCGTGCGCAGGTCGCCGAGGCCGTCGATCAAGCCCAGTTCCTTCGCCTTCGCGCCGGTCCAGAACGCGCCGGAGAAGAGGTCTTTCTCATCCGCCGTCAGTTTGTTCGGGCGGCGGTCGCGGACCATTTGTTTGAAGCTCTCGTGGACTTCGCGCTGGAGTGATTCCAAGTGCTCGACGTCTTTCGGGTCTTCGGGTCTGAACGGGTCGAGCATCGCCTTGCGGTCGCCCGCGTGATAG
>JABFRX010000260.1 GCA_013140995.1 Alphaproteobacteria bacterium
GGACCGACGTCGACAACGCGCGCTCCGGCATGCTGCCTTTCGTGTTCGAAGACGGCATGAGCTTCGAGCGCTACGTCGACTACGCACTCGACGTGCCGATGTACTTCATTTACCGCGACGGGAAGTACCTGAACACGGCTGGTCAATCGTTTCGCGACTTCATGGCCCGCAAACTGCCGGGCTTGGAAAACGTCGAGCCCACGATGTCGGACTGGGCTGATCACCTGACTACGATCTTCCCCGAAGTGCGCCTGAAGAAGTTTCTCGAAATGCGCGGCGCCGACGGCGGCCTGTGGCGCCGCATCTGCGCGTTACCGGCGCTTTGGACCGGCATCTACTACGACACCACCGCGCTCGACGCGGCGTGGGACATGGTCAAAGATTGGACCGCCGAAGAACGCAGCGCGCTCCGCGAAGCGGTGCCGAAGCTCGGCCTCAAAACCCCGTTCCGCAACACGAACGTCCACGCACTCGCCCGCCATATGCTCGACATTTCGAGGCTGGGCCTGCGCGCGCGCGCACAAATGGACTCGATCGGCGGCACCGAAGAAGGCTTCATCGAACCGCTATTCCAAGTCGTCCAAACCGGCAAAACCCGCGCCGAAGAACTCCTCGACCGCTACCACGGCCCCTGGAACCGCGACGTAACAAAGATCTTCACCGAGTTCGCGTACTGACTCGGTAAACGCGGCTAACCATAAGCCCGCGTCGCCGGGTGACTTGCCCGACGATCCGCGTGACAATGCGGTGGGGGCACCGGCGCGCACGACGCACGCCGGGTCATGGGGCATATGAGCGAGCCGGAGATCAGATCGTCGGAGAACGTCGCGCCGGGGCCGCAGGCGCCGCTTGCGTTGCCGTCGCCGGACGCGTTCGGGGCCGACGCGCCCGAGCTCGACAGCGTATTCGACCGCGCGCTGATCTGGATTGAGCAACAGCCGGTTCCCGCCGCATTCGCAATCTTCATTGTTCTGACGCTCGTGCATCTCACCGTGCTCAATCTCGCAGGCGTGGCCAACGGCATTTTCGTCGGCGACGAACTGTTCCTCGCCGCGGGCGCGACCCCGATCGAAGTTCTCCTGCTCGGCTTCATCGCCTACAACATCGTCTTACCGACGCTGATCGGCACGGCGTGCGTGCGCGCCTATGATGACCTGCGGCCAGCGCTGAGCATCGACGACGCCACGTTCGGCCAAAAACGCGCAGGCCTCGTCGACGCGTTCCTCGTCTGGCGCTTCGGCTTCGGTTGTTTCTGGGCGATCATTCTAGCGACGGTCTACGGCGACCTGTTGCGCCGCGCGATCCCAGGCGAAGGCTGGAGTGTAGCACTGCAGACGATTTGGATGTACGTGCGCCTCGCGCTCACCTTCGGCCTCTTGGGCTCGAGCATCACGTACGTCGCGCTGCTACACCACCGCTTCCGCGCCGCGACGGGCACACAGCTGCGCATCGACCTGTTCGACTTGGGCGCGATCCAACCGGTCGCGCGATACGCGCGCCAGGTAGCCCTATTCTTGATCATCCTGCTCGCGCTAGCAGGGCCGTCCGTTTCGCAGCCAGACGCCATGTATGCGAGCGCGGCGCTGCTCGTACTCGGCGTGGTGCTGACCGCCGGCGCCGTCATCGGCGCGATGTGGGGCGCCCGCCGCGCCATCCGCGCCGCCAAACACGCCGCAACCCACGACTTGCAAATCTACGCTCGCGAACTCTGGCGCCGCGCCTACACCGGCGGCCACTTGACCGAGGCGGTGGGCATTCCAGCGTTAAGCGCCATGTTGAATGTGAAAAACGAAATCGCGCGTGTCCCCGATTGGCCCGGGGGCTTTGCCGTCTTCGCGCGGATCGCGACGCTCGCGATCATCCCCGTGCTGTCGTGGTTCGGCGGCCAGTTGGTGGCGCAGCTCTTAGCCGCACTCACCCCCTGACCGCCGCAGTCGCTTAAGCGAGACCTTCGGCCTTCAGCGCTTCCTGCACCTTCGGCCGCGCCGCAACGCGCGCTTGGTGCGCACGAACGTTCGGATAGTCCTTGAGGTCGAACTTCACGAACTGACCCCAATTGGTGATCGTGAAGAGATAGGCGTCGGCGACAGTGAACTGCGAGCCGGCCAGGTAGTCCTTGCCCTGAAGCTGTTCGTCCACCCACGCGTAACGCTTGGCGAGCGTCTGCGCGAGCATGGCCTTCGTGGCGTCGGGCGTCGCCGGATTGAAGAACGGCCCGAAGTTCTTGTGCAGTTCGGTGTTGATGAAGCTTAGCCACTCTTGCAGCTTGTACCGCTCCGTCGTGCCGTTCGCAGGCGCAAGGTGAGCGGCGGGCTTCTGGTCGGCGATCCACTGCACGATCGCAGGGCCTTCGGTGAGCACATACCCGTCATCGAGCTTCAGCGCGGGCACATAACCCTTCGGGTTGATCTTCGAATAATCCTCGCCCGATTTCGTCTTCTTGTCCTTCAGATTTACCTGTTCGAGTTCGAACGAAAGACCGGCTTCGCGCAGCGCGATGTGCGGCGACAGCGAACATGCGCCGGGTGAATAATACAGCTTCGGCATGGAAGACCTCTCTGGTTGGGTTGCGGAAGGGACTAGGTAGGGGCACAAACGCGTTTTGCGAGGCCCCTCAATCACGAAACTTGCCGTGAATTGACCATCACTGGGCGAGAAGCAACACCCCGACGCCCGCCACCACAAGCGCCATACCGGCGAGTTCGCGCACGCTCGCAACTTCCGCGAACACGCGCCGCGAAACCACCTGCGCAAACAACACTTCGACAAGGCCGAGCGTGCGCACGTTCGCGGCCGACGTCAGCGAAAATCCGAGGAACCAAAACTGCGAAGCGAACGCGCCCATGAACCCCGCGAACAGCGACTGCCGCCACAACGTCAAACTCTTCAACAGATTTTCGCGGTCGAACGCGACCATCCATGCGCCGAGCAGTGCCGCTTGAATGCCGAGCGACCAAACCAAAGTCGTCGTCGCGCGCAAGAAGAAGGCGCCCTCATCCAGCGCCAAGATCCCGCCACGAAACCCGACGGCCGCGATCGCGTAAAGCCCACCCGCTGCGATACCGAAGAGGGCAGGGCGCAGCGCCTCCCCATCCCAGCGCTCGCCGGGCTTGACCGCGATCAGAAACACGCCGGTCGTCGCGACCAGGATCGCGAGCCCCCGAAGCGGCGTCAGCACGTCACCCAAAATGAGAAGTCCGAAGATGGCAACCTGCACCGCCTCCGTCTTCCCGAACGCGGTCGCGACCGAAAACGAACGCTCCCGCATCGCAGCCAACAACAGCGCGGTTCCAAAGATCTGCGCAACGGCCCCAGCCGCCGTGAACGCAAGAAATCGCGCGTTCGGTCCCGGCGCAGCTTCACCCGCGACCAGCGTCACGATCGCCATAAACACCAACGCAAACGGAAAGCCATAGAGAAACCGAACCTGCGTCGCCCCGATCGTACCCAACCGCGCAGTCAACGAACTCTGCATCGCATTGCGAGCCGTCTGCGCCGCCGCGGCGATCAGTGTGGTCAAAACCCAGAACAAACTCGGCGATGTCCCCGAAATGGTGGCTTACTTGAACGGACGCGGAGTGTGACATTCGCACTCTGCCGCGAACCTGCCCACCGTGCTACATCAAAGCCAATGCCATCCAAATGAAAGGTTGAATATGACGATCAACGCGTACCAGGCGACCGTTCCCGCCTTCATCCAAATTCTAACGTCGCTCTCCACGATCCTCACCAAGGCCGCGGCCCACGCCGAGGCGAAGAAGATCGACCCGGCGGTGTTCGTGAACGCGCGCATCGCACCCGACATGTTTCCGCTCGCGCGCCAAGTGCAAATCGCGAGCGACCAGGCAAAAGGTGCATGCGCCCGTCTCGCCGCCGTCGACATACCGAGCTTCGCCGACACCGAAACGACGTTCCCGGAACTGCAAGCGCGCATCGCCAAAACGCTCGACTTCATCAAGGGCCTCAAGCCCGCGCAGTTCGACGGTGCATTCGACCGCGACATCACGCTGACACTCGCCGGCGAGAAGATGACCTGGAAAGGCGGCGTCTACCTGCACCAATTCGCGCTGCCGAACTTCTACTTCCACGCCACCGCCGCCTACACCATCCTCCGCCACAACGGCGTCGAAATCGGCAAACGCGATTTTTTGGGGTCGTTCTAACGCAACTGAGTGGGGCGCAAGCCCCACAGCACCAGCACGCAAACCAAAATCATCGCGAGCGACAGGCTGATCAGCAGCGCCGCGACGATGCCCTCGGCGAGCGGCGTACTCGTGGCGCCGCCGCCCGCTATCGGCATCATCGCCGCTGCACCCCACTTTGCGGAGAGGATCGTCGCAAGCCAGTTCGCGAACGAACCATAGAGCGCAGCCCAAAACGTTATCGTCCCGGCCCATGCTGGCAACACAAGCCGCGGCCACACCAAGCCAAGGACGATCAGAAACATCCCGCTCATCGTACCGACGAGGTGGCTCGCAAGCCCCATCCGCGGCAGGTGCAGCATGGGCACGGCGAACCCGGTGAGAAGCCCGATCAGGAATAGAAGCACACCCGCGCGCATCAACACGCGGTCAGGCGCGGCAACTCCAGAAACACTTGGCATCACACCGCCAACCTAAACGCTTCCCCGTCCTTCACCACCCGCCCCGCCGTCGGTGTCGCAAAGTGCGTGCCGATGAGGAGCGTTGGCGTTCCCGCGAGCCGTTCGAACACGTCGCGCCGCGTCTTAGTCGAGGTGGCCTGGTCGTAGTCCGCGCTTGACGCCCACTCCGGATGCGCCATCTGGCAAGGATGGTGGATAAAGTCGCCAGTGATCAGCGCTTCCTCGCCCTTCGACGCGACGCGAATGCTCACGTGCCCCGGCGTGTGACCCAGCGTCGGAACGAAGCTGACCTCATCTGAAACGCGGTGATCGATCTCGACCAGATCGACCAGGCCCGCGTCGAACACCGGCTGCACGGAATCCGCGAACACGGCGCGCTGCTGGCCGTCGGCTTGCTGGTCGCGCCAGTGCTCGAACTCGACGCGGCCCATCAGATAGCGCGCATTCGGAAACGTTGGCACCCATTTGGCCCCGTCGAGCATCGTGTTCCACCCGACATGATCGACATGCAGATGCGTACACATCACAGTATCGATCGACTCCCGCGAAAATCCTGCGGCCGCCAAGTCACTCAAGAACGACCCTTGCAGATTGTTCCACCAAGGCACGCCGCGCCCCTGCTTGTCGTTACCCAGGCAGGTGTCCACGATCATGCGCCGGGTCGGCGTTTCGATGACGAGCGCATGAATGCTGAGCCTCAGCCGCCCTTCTTCGTTCATGAAATGCGGCGCCAGCCACGCAATCTCAAGCGCGGCCTCCCGCGTCGCCTGCGGCAGGATAAACTTCGTGCTGCCCGTCGTTTCCAACTCGAGGATCTTCGTGATCGTCACATCGCCGATGCGCCACTTGAGAGGGCTCATGCGCTGAACAGCCCCTTCAAATCTTTCTTCATGATCTTGCCGTTCGCGTTGCGCGGCAGCGTTTCGGGCAGGAACAGTATCTTTACCGGCACTTTGAACGCCGCAATCTTCTGCGCCACGAAATGGCGGAGTTCTTCCTCGCTGGCCTTCATACCGGGCTTCAGATGCACGGCCGCTGCCGGTTCTTCACCCAACGTGCGATGGGGCACCCCGATCACCGCCGCGTCCATCACTGAAGGATGGTCGTACAAGGCGTTCTCGACCTCGACACAGTAGACATTCTCCCCGCCCCGGATCAGCATGTCCTTCGCCCGGTCGACGATATAGACGAAGCCTTCCTCATCGACCTTCGCGAGATCGCCGGTCTTGACCCAGCCCTGGACGAACGTTTCGGCGGTCGCCTGCGGCTTGTTCCAATAGCCGCGCACGACGATCGGCCCGCGATACCAGAGCTCACCAACCTCGCCGGCGGGCAAGTCCTTGCCCTCGAGCGAAACGATCCTGACTTCGCCGGTCGGCGTCGGCACACCACAGCTCGACGGTTTGCGCTCATAGTCCTCGCCGTAGTTGCTGGTCGCGGTAGCGGAAGTTTCCGTCATCCCCCAGCCTTGCCCGGTCTTGATCTGCGGCAGCCGCTCGCGCAAGCGCCGCACCAACTCCGGCGCCGACGGCGCGCCGCCGTAGGAAACGGTCTCAAGCGACGACAAGTCAAACTCGTGAAAGCGCGGATGCTCGACGATCTGCCACGCGATCGTCGGCACGCCGCCCGCCTGCGTGATCCGCTCGCGTTGGATCAATTCCAACGCCTGATCCGCGTTCCACCGCCGCTGCATCACGAGCTTCGACCCCGCGAGCACCGCCGGGATCATCACGGCGAAACATCCGGTCGCATGAAAGAACGGCACCGAAATCAAACTGGCCTTTTGCACGTTCGGATCGGGCACGGGCAGCGCCTCGCCGCGCCGCAGGAACGAGCGCGCCTGCGCGCACATCGCGTTCAAGATGTTCGAGATGATATTGCGATGCGTGATCACGGCACCTTTCGGCTTCCCCGTCGTGCCGGACGTGTAGAAGATCGTCACATCGTCTTCCGGCTCGAACGCCACGGCGGGCAGCGCGATCTCGTCAAGCTTCGCCCACGAATTCGGCACGCCGATCGCGTCTTCAAGTTTTTTCACGCGCGGATCGGCGATCTACTCATACGCCCGGCACACAAAGACGCGCTTCAAGTCAGGGCAAGCGTCGACATGCTCGCGCACGCGCTCCCACCGCTCTGCATCGATCAGCGCGACCGACGTGCCGGAGTCCTGCAGCCCGTACTCGAGTTCCGGCCCCGTCCACCACGCGTTCAACGGCGTCACGATCGCGCCCGCCAGAACGGCCGCCCAAAACGCGACCGACCACTCCGGCAGATTGCGCATGATAATCGCAACGCGGTCTCCCTTCTTCACGCCGTCCGCGACCAGCCGCTTCGCCAACTGCGAAACCGCCCGGCGATGCGCGTCGAACGTCACGCGGTCCTCGTCCAACACCATGTAGTCGCGCGCCCCAAACGGGCGGCTCGCCTCGAAAACGAGCGCAAGCGACGGCGGTGCATTCTTCCACGTTTTGATCTTCACCCCCCGGATCACCTTCTCCTCGACCTCGAACGGCGAGGCGGGCGCGCCCACCAACATCGCGTGCGCCTGCGCGATCGGCATGGCGGGGAATCCCTTGGGCAGGTTAGGGGCAGCGGACATGGACGGTTCCTCGGTGTGGGCAATTTCTTGTTGCATCGGACTTACCTCGCCCCGCCATACTGGACAAGCACTCTAGAGGCGAGGCAGCCTAGCCAGATGAAAACGTCATCGCTGTTCGCCCAATCCTGCTCCTGTTGCACGCCGCCGCTCCAAGGCCTCTACCGGGCCTCCCGTCGTCAAGTGCTTGCCGGGGCGGCGCTCTCGCTCGCGACGCCGCGCTTGGTCTGCGCCGCGGTCCCGGCACAAAGCACCGCGCCCGACACGATCTTCCTCGGCGCGACCGCGCGCACGATGGACCCTGCCAACCCCGTCGCCGAAGCGATCGCCGTCAAGAACGGCCGCATCGTCGCGGTGGGCCGGCGCGGCGAGATCGCGGCGATGAAGGGCGCGGGCACGGAGGTCATCGATGCGGGCGGCGCCACGATCCTGCCCGGCTTCATCGACCCGCACGTTCACATCGTGGCGGCTGCCGCGCTGTCGAACTTCGTCGACGTCGGTGCGTTGCTGTGCCCCACGATCGACGACGTGTTCGCAAAATTGCGCGCGGCCGTCTCAAAAGCGGCCCCCGGCGAATGGGTCCCCGCGAGAGGCTTTGACCCGTCGCTCACGACCGGCAATGCGAACGTAACGAGGCTGGAACTCGATGCGGTCGCGCCGAACAATCCCGTCTTCATGCTCAACGCATCCGGCCATCTCGCCTACGTGAACTCGAAGGCGATCGAACGCGCAGGCGTCACCGACACGACGCCCGACCTGCCGGCCGGCGGCCGCTACTTCAAGGACGCGAACGGTCGGCTCACGGGCCAGCTCGCGGGCGGCACGTCGTATGCACCGTTCATCGCGAAAATGCCAAGACCCGACGCGGCAGCGCTCGTGGCCGCCACCGCGAAGGAACTCGCCATGGCCGCGAGCAAGGGCTGCACGATGCTCGTTGACGCCGGCCTCGGCGCGTTTGCCGGTCCCGACGAGTTGCTGATACTAAAGTCGGTCGTGGCGAGCGGCCGCGCGCCTGTCCGCCTCGCCGCGATGATGACGTCGCGATTGATGGACAAGTGGCTGAGCATGCCCGACATCAAACCTGGCGTCGGCGACGACCGGTTCCGCCTGCTCGGATTCAAGTTCTGGTCCGACGGCTCGAACCAGGGCAACACCGGCTATCTGCGCGAGCGTTACCTGAACGTAGACGGCCGCGGCGTCTTGAGTTTCCCGCCCGAAGAACTGGTGGCGGGCATGAAGCGTGCGCACGAGGGCGGTTGGCAGATCGCGGTCCACGCGAACGGCGATGCTGCCATCGACATCACGCTTGGCGCCTACGAGAAGGCGATGAAGGCGAACCCGCGAAAGGACCACCGCCACCGCATCGAACATTGCTCGATCGCATGGGACGAACACTACGCAAAGATGGCTGAGCTTGGCCTAACCCCGTCGTTCTTGATCGGCCACGTGCACTATTGGGGCAAGGCCTTCCGCGACCGTATCATTGGCGCCGAGCGCGCCGCCCGCCTCGGCGCTGGTCAATCGGCGCTGAAACACGGCGTCCGCTTCTCACTTCACTCCGACTACAGCGTGACCGAAATCGGCCCCTTGCGCTGCATCGAAAACGCCGTGACCCGCATCATGCGCGACGGGGGCGAAGTGCTCGCCCCCGAACAACGCATCCCCGTCGACCAAGCGATCCGTGCCATGACCATCGACGCCGCCTACCAAGCAAGAATGGACCACGCCGTGGGAACGTTGGAAGTCGGCAAATACGCCGACCTCGTCGTGCTGGAAGAAGACCCGCTGAAGGTCGATCCGACGCGCCTCAGCCAAATCAAGGTCCGCGAAACCTGGGTCGAGGGCGTGAAGCGCTACGTAAACGCCGAGTAGACTAGCGTGCGCAGCTCGCGCCTTATCGGATAGAAGCTCGACGGAATGAGCTGCGTCATGAAGATCGTAATCAGCTCCTCCTTCGGGTCGATCCAGAACGACGTCGAAGCCGCGCCGCCCCAGGAAAATTCACCCACGGTACCGGGGATCATTGTCCTCGCCGGATCCATCGTCACCGAGAAGCCGAGCCCAAAGCCGACGCCGTTGTAAGCCACTTCGCTGAACAGCGAGCGCGAGAGCGCCGGCAAATCCTTGCCGTCCGGCAGATGGTTCATGGTCATGAGCTCGATCGTCTTCGGGCTTACGATCTGCGCACCGTCAAGCGATCCGCCATTGAGCACCATCCGGCAGAAACGCAGATAGTCGCTAGCCGTCGAGACGAGCCCGCCGCCGCCGGAGACGAAGCTCGGCGGCTCCAGATAGGGACTTTTCGCCGGATCGTCCTGCAGCTCCATCCCGCCCTTGGCCGGCAGATAACAAGCGGCGAACCGCGACTCCTTTCCGGCATGCACATGAAAATCGGTATCGGCCATGCCGAGCGGCTTGAAGATCTTCGTGCGCAGATAGTCTTCGAACTTCTGCCCCGAGATTTTCTCGACCAGGTAGCCCAAAACATCCGTCGACACCGAGTAGTTCCACGCCGTCCCCGGCGAAAACTCGAGCGGCAATTTGGCGAGGCCTTCGATCATACTCTCCAGCGTGCCGCTCTTCTCGATCTGACCGATCTTGAGTTTGCGGTAAGCAGCATCGACGTTCGTCGATTCCTGGAAACCGTACGTCAGTCCCGACGTGTGGCGCAGCAGATCGACGATCAGCATCGGCCGTTCGGGCGCCTTCGTGCGGAACGGCGTCGTACCGCCGCCGCCGGCGAACACGCCAAGATCCTTCCACGCCGGAATGTATTTGTGCACCGGCTCGTCGAGCGCGACCAAGCCCTGCTCGACCAACTGCATGAACGCAATGGACGTAATCGGCTTCGTCATCGAATAGATGCGGAAGATCGTGTCGTCGGCAGCTTTCTTGCTTCGCGCCACATCGGCCAAGCCGATTGTCGAAAAATGCGCAATCTCCCCGCGCCGCCAAACCAGCGTCTGCGCGCACGGAATCTTGCCTGTGTCGATATATTTGCGCTGCACGAACTGATCGATCCGCTCCAGCCTGGTTGACGACAGGCCAACGGCTTCCGGACGTGCGCTCATGGGCGTTCCTCAAGAATGGCGATGATCGATCATAAGGGCTTGAGGCGAGTGCGCAACTACTGCTGCGGAACCTTGCACGCTTGCGCTTCGAAGCGCTGAGAGAGCGCCTGCATCCGCTCCACGTCGATCCCCTCCATCGCCTTCTCCATGCGTTCCATTTGAGCTTGCATGCGCTCGAGGTTTTGCTCGGCCTGTGCCCCTAGCGTCACCGCCTGCGCTTGCATGGCGGCCATACAAAACATGCCGACGCCCGGTATGGAGCACGCCACCGACATTCCCACGCCTTGCGCGATTGCCCCGGCACTGCCTCCGCCTTGCGCCTCCGAGGCCATCGCCTGCGCCTCTGTGGCAAATTCGGGATCGAGCTGACTGTTCATCTTCTGGCCCGCCACAGTGAGCTCGGCCATCATCTGATCGCAGTTCATCGTATCGACAGGCGGCAACGCGACGCCGGTGGCGTTCGCAATCGCAGTGGCGCAGATGAGGGCGAGAGACGCACGAAAGATCATGAGACAAAGCTCCATGGCGACCCCAACAGTCTAGGGCCCAAGTCGCAGCAGGGCTATCGGACTATGTGATGGATGCGGCGGGCGTCACAGCGCACCGGCCACGAAAGCCTGAAACCAAGCAACCCCCGCCTCATGCTTCGGCGACAACACGCCGGCCTGATAGACCCCGGCGTCGATATTCGCCTGCACGCGCTCGCAGATCCACTTGTCCTCGGCCGTCACGATTGCCGACGTACTTATGACCTGTTGCCGCTTGATCGGATCGGCAGCGGCCTCAGGCGCTAGATAGAAGTCGTAGATCAACCGCGTGCCGGAAAGGCCCAGCGGTACCATCCGCTCCATCATCAGCCCGTGCTCGTAAACGTTGATGCCTAGTCCCGGCAGCACGAACGCCCACAATCCGTCATAGACGCCGTCGCTAACCTTCGGCGGCGCGCTGTGAAAGCAAGCGCTGCCTTCGACCATCACTGTGTACTTCGCAGCGTCGACTTCCGCATTCAGCTGCGGATGCACGAGCGGTATGTGATACCCCTCGAGGTAGTTCTCGACATAGAGCTTCCAATTGCACGCAATGTCGTGCGTGCGCCTATCCGTGTGCACCAACGCGCCAACGTCGCGCGCTCCCATGCGTGCGTCGAGCGGCCTCAAGTGCGAGGCGAGGGCAGGGGCTTGGCGCTCCACGTTCACGAACACAAACCCGCGCCACGTCTCGACCTTGAGTTCGAACAAGGAATAGTCGCGCGGATCGAACCCGGCCGCTGCACCAAAGTCGCGCGCATTCCGAAGCCGCCCGTCCAGCGTGTACACCCACCCGTGATACTTGCACGTCAGCGCACTGCCGCAGTTACCGCGCTCTTCGTCGAACAGAGGCCCCGCCCGATGCCGGCAAACATTGTGAAACGCCTTGAGACCGTTCGCTGTCCTCACCACGAGAAGCGGATATCCCGCAATCGTCGCGGTCAGCACATCGCCTTCTCGCGCAAGCTCCGACGTGTGTCCCATGAACGTCCACGACCGTCCGAACACAGCCTTGCGCTCCTCCGCGAACCGGGATGGATCGCGATAGACGGAAGCCGGGGCTGTGGGTGTGAGTGGGCTCATCCATAAACAATACCGCCCCCACCGCGGGGCGGTCGACTTTTTCGTAGCCCGTGGGGCGGAGAAAAATCGGGTGGGGGGACACTACCAATTCAATTCAAACGCCTAAGCCGCGGTCCCGCCCACCGTCAGCCCCTCGATCAACAGCGTCGGTTGTCCCACGCCCACCGGCACGCTCTGCCCGTTCTTGCCGCAGGTGCCGACGCCGGTATCGAGCTTCAGGTCGTTGCCGATCATCTTCACCTTGGTAAGCGAATCCGGCCCGTTGCCGATCAGCGTTGCGCCTTTGACCGGCGCGCCGACCTTGCCGTCCTCGATGCGATAGGCCTCGGTGCAAGAGAACACGAACTTACCGCTCGTGATGTCGACCTGACCGCCGCCGAAGTTCACCGCATAGATGCCGTTCTTCACGCTGCGCAAAATCTCCGCGGGATCGCTGTCACCGGCCAGCATGAACGTGTTCGTCATCCGCGGCATCACCGAGCAGCCGTAGGATTGCCGCCGCCCGTTGCCGGTCGCCTTCATCCCCATCAGCCGCGCATTCTGCCGGTCCTGCAGATACCCCTTCAGGATTCCGTCCTCGATCAGCACCGTGCGGCTCGTCGGCGTGCCTTCGTCGTCCACCGAAAGGGACCCGCGCCGCGAGTCGATCGTTCCGTCATCAACGACGGTCACGCCGGGCGAAGCCACGCGCTCACCCAACAGCCCCGCGAACGCGCTCGTCTTCTTGCGGTTGAAGTCGCCCTCAAGCCCATGCCCGATCGCCTCATGCAATAGAATGCCGGGCCACCCCGATCCCAACACCACCGGCATAACGCCGGCGGGCGCGGGAACCGACTGCAGATTGACGAGCGCCTGGCGCAACGCCTCGTCCACTGCACCCTTCCAAGTCTCGGGCTTCATGTAGAACTCATAGGACGTCCGCCCGCCCATACCGTGCGAGCCGGATTCCTGCCGGTCGCCTTCACCAGCCACGATCGACACGTTCAGCCGCACCAAGGGCCGCACATCGCGTACCGTCATCCCGTCCGGCCGGATAATCTCGATCGCCTGCCATTCCCCGGCCAGCGAACATGAAACCTGCCGCACGCGGCTATCCTTCGACCGCGCATAGGCGTCGATGTCGCCGAGCAGCTTCGTCTTCACCTCGAACGGCGTTTGGTCGATGGGATTCTCGTCGGCGTAGAGTTTCACATTGGTGCGTTGCGGCCCTTGGGCCCACGCTCCCGTGTAGCCGCTCTTAACGGCCTGCACCGCACCAGCGGCGCGCTTCATCGCGGCCTCGCTCAAGTCCGACGAATGGGCGAACCCAATCGCCTCGCCCGCGACCGCACGTAACCCAAAGCCCTGCGTCGTATCGAAACTCGCCGACTTCATTCGCCCGTCGTCGAACACGAACGCTTCGGTCAGCCGGTATTCCAGGAACAGCTCGCCGTCGTCGGCACCTTTCAGCGCGTCTGTTGCGATCCGTTCCACCGCGCCGCGATCGAGGCCGGTCTTCGTGAAAAAGAGATCGCTTGTGTTGCTCATGGAACGGGGGCCTCAAAACGTAAGAATGGATCGCATGATCGAAGGTAGAAGCTTCGCGCGGGGCGTCAATCGCAGTCGTCTACATATTGTGGCATAAAGTCGCAATGGCGTTGCACCGCCTACGCCGCTAGATCGCGTCCACTAAAAGTACAAATGGGTCTGAGCCCCAAGGGATCGATTCTCCTTGGGATTTCCTTCATTCGCTCGAACGGGGCTGAACAAGCGCATGCGCGCATTTTCGCGATTTGGAATCACGTCGTTGGCGCTGCTTGCCGCGCTGGTTGCTGGAACTGATTTAGCGTGGGCTGTGGACGGCAGTCACGCGGTCGACCGGCAGGTCGATTTCCCGGTCGCGGCGACCGCGCACATGCAGGAAATCATCAACTTCCACAACCTTCTGCTCGTCATCATCACGGGCATCACGTTGTTCGTGCTCGGCCTCTTGCTCTGGGTGATGGTCCGCTACAACGCGCGGGTGAACCCGAAGCCTGCAACCTGGTCGCACAACACGTTGATTGAGGTCGTCTGGACGATCATCCCGATTCTGATCTTGGGGCTGATCGCGATCCCGTCGATCCGTCTGCTCCGTGAGGGCGAAATCGTTCCGCCCAATGTCGACCTGACGGTCAAGGCAATCGGCCACCAGTGGTATTGGTCGTACGAGTACCCCGATCACGGCGGCATGACGTTCGACGCGCTGATGCTCTCGGACGAAGAGGCGAAGAAGGCCGGTGAACCCCGCTTGCTCGGCGTCGACAACCGCGTCGTCGTACCTGTCGGCAAAGTCATACGCGTAATCGTGACCTCGCAGGACGTCATTCACGCTTGGACGATCCCGGCCTTCGGCTCGAAGATCGACGCCGTTCCGGGCAAGCTGAATGAAACCTGGTTCAAGGCCGAACGCGAGGGCGTCTTCTATGGCCAGTGCTCCGAACTGTGCGGCTCCAAACACGCCTTCATGCCGATTGCGGTCGAGGTGGTGAGCCAAGAGCGCTTCGACCAATGGATCGAAGAGGCCAAAAAGAAATTCGCAGCCGCTGACGGCGCGCCCACAGCGCTCGCCGCGCGCTAACGCTATTCAGGAGTTCGAGACACTATGGCGACCGCTCACCACGCTGACGAGCACCACGATCACCACCCGACCGGGTGGCGCCGCTTCGTTTATTCGACGAACCATAAAGACATCGGCACGATGTACATCATCTTCGCGATTGTCGCGGGGATCATCGGCGGCGCGCTCTCGATCGGCATCCGCCTCGAGCTGCAAGAGCCGGGCGTGCAGTGGTTCGTCGGTGACGAGCATCTCTACAACGTTTTCGTGACCGCCCACGCGCTGATTATGATCTTCTTCATGGTCATGCCGGCCATGATCGGCGGCTTCGGCAACTGGTTCGTACCGTTGATGATCGGAGCGCCCGACATGGCGTTCCCGCGCATGAACAACATCTCGTTCTGGCTGTTGCCGTTCTCGTTCCTGCTCCTGATCCTTTCGATGTTCGTCGAAGGCGACAGCGGCGGCCATGGCGTTGGCGGCGGTTGGACGATCTACGCCCCGCTCTCGACGACCGGCTCGCCCGGCCCCGCGATGGACTTCGCAATCCTATCGCTCCATCTTGCTGGCGCTTCGTCGATTTTGGGCGCGATCAACTTCATCACCACGATCTTCAACATGCGCGCGCCGGGCATGACTTTGCACCGCATGCCGCTGTTCGTCTGGTCGATCCTGGTTACGGTATTCCTTCTGCTCTTGTCGCTCCCCGTTCTCGCGGGCGCGATCACGATGCTGCTGACCGACCGCAACTTCGGCACGACATTCTTCGATCCCGCGGGCAACGGTGACCCGGTCCTGTTTCAGCACCTGTTCTGGTTCTTCGGCCATCCTGAGGTTTACATTCTCATCCTTCCGGGCTTCGGCATGATCAGCCAGATCATCTCGACGTTCTCGAAGAAGCCGGTGTTCGGCTATCTCGGCATGGCCTACGCGATGGTCGCGATCGGCGCGATCGGCTTCATCGTCTGGGCGCACCACATGTACACCGTGGGGATGAGCTTCAACACGGAAGCCTATTTCGTCGCGGCCACAATGGTCATCGCGGTGCCGACCGGCGTCAAAATCTTCTCGTGGATCGCAACGATGTGGGGCGGCTCGATCGAGTTCAAAGTCCCGATGGTCTGGGCGATCGGCTTCATCTTCCTGTTCACCGTCGGCGGCGTCACCGGTGTCGTACTCGCGAACTCCGGGGTCGATACCTCGCTGCACGACACTTACTACGTCGTGGCTCACTTCCACTACGTCCTATCGTTAGGTGCCGTCTTCGCGATCTTCGCAGGATTCTACTATTGGGCGCCCAAGATGTGGGGCTACACCTACAATGAGTTGCTGGGTCATCTGCACTTCTGGTGCACGTTCATCGGCGTGAATCTTGTGTTCTTCCCGCAGCACTTTTTGGGCCTCGCGGGCATGCCGCGCCGTTACGTCGACTATCCGGACGCCTACTCGTATTGGAACTACATCTCGTCCGTCGGCTCCTACATCTCGGGCGTCGGTGTGCTGATCTTCCTCTCCGTGCTGATTGAGATGTTCTGGGCCAAGCGTAAGGCCGGCGCCAACCCGTGGGGTCCGCACGCGACGACACTCGAATGGACGTTGCCTTCGCCGCCGCCGTTCCACCAGTTCAACGAACTGCCGAAAATCACCGGAGGCCACCATTGACCGGCCAGGTCGCAGCGTTTGGCGCCGAAGGGGCTCGCGGATCGCTCGCGGGCCCTTCGGACTATCTGGCGCTTCTGAAGCCGCGCGTGATGTCGCTCGTGGTTTTCACGGCACTTGCCGCGATGATCGTGGCCCCGGGCGCATTGCATCCCGTCCTCGCGATCACGGCGCTGATCTGCATCGCCGTCGGCGCAGGTGCTGCCGGTGCCTTGAACCAATGGTACGACGCCGACATCGACGCGATCATGACCCGCACGCGCACGCGCCCCGTGGCGTCCGGTAAGATCGGCCGCCAGGAAGCACTTGAGTTCGGCGCGACGCTCGCCGCATTCAGCGTCTTCGCCATGGCGTTCCTCGTAGGCTACGTGCCCGCGATCCTGCTCGCCGCGACGATCGCCTTCTACGTTTTCGTCTACACGATGTGGCTGAAGCGCTCGACCGTGCAGAACATCGTCATCGGCGGGGCGGCCGGCGCGCTTCCGCCCGTGATCGGCTGGGCGGCGGTCAGTGGCGCTGCGTTCGACCCGTTGCCGTGGCTTCTGTTCCTCATCATCTTCCTCTGGACGCCGCCGCATTTCTGGGCCCTCGCGCTCGCTGGCAGCGAAGACTACGCCCGAGCGAAAGTGCCGATGCTGCCCGTCGTCAAAGGCTCGCGCACGACCCGCAACCAAATCGTCGTTTACACGATCCTGCTCGCCGCCTCCGCTGTCACACCATACGCATTAGGCTTCACTGGCCTCATCTACGCTGCAACGGCGGCAATCGGCAGCGCAGCGTTCCTTGCACTGTCGGTCGCACTCTGGCTTGCGCCCGTGGACCGTGAGCGCGTTGCAGCGCTGCGCGTCTTCGCATTCTCGATCTTCTACCTTTTCGCTCTCTTCACCGCTCTCGCGGCAGAAAAACTCATCGGCCTCGCACCGGCTGAGCCAACGGTCACGAAGGCGGAGCAAGTGGTCAAGCAGCGCTTGCCTGGCGCGCCTCCAGCATCGAACTGGTGAAGCGGATGGCCACGATGACACCCGAAGAAAAGAAGAAGCTGAACCAGCGCAATTGGGCGCTGGCCGGCGTGTTGCTTGCCTTCGTGGTGCTCGTGTTCGTGGTTACGCTGGTCAAGCTCGGCGCCAATGTCGCGAACCGGCCGTTGTGAGGGCGTGATGCGCAAGCTCGACCGCAACGACAGAGTCCTGCTCAGCTGCGTGACGCTCGTCGCCGCGATGGTGGGCCTGACCTACGCGTCGGCGCCGCTCTACCGCATCTTCTGCGCGGCGACCGGCTTCGACGGCACACCGAAATTGTTCAGCGCCCCGTCGGCGACGACCGCCGCGACGACAATCCAAGTGCGCTTCGACGCGAACATTGCTCCCGAACTGCCGTGGGAGTTCCGCAGCGAAAAAGTATCAACCGAAGTCCGCCTCGGCGAAAACACCGTCGACTTCTATCGCGCCCGCAACGCCGGCGAAAAACCGCTGGTCGGCATCGCGAAGTTCAACGTCACGCCGCTCAAAGCCGCAAAGTACTTCAACAAGATCAAGTGCTTTTGTGAAGACGGCCAGGAACTGAAACCGGGCCAGATCGCCAGATTCGGCGTCGCCTATTTCATCGATCCCGCAATCGCGACCGATCCTGAAACGAAGGACGTCACCGCGGTCACGCTCTCCTACACGTTCTTCCTATCGAAAATCGAAACCAAAACCGTCGCTCAGGCGAGCGTCGCAAACTGAAGGTCGAGACCATGGCTTCCGACGAAGTGAAACACGACTATCACCTGGTCCAGCCCAGCGCATGGCCGATCATCGGGTCGGTCGCCGCGTTCCTCACCGCCGTCGGGGCGATCGCCTATTTCCAGACACTGAAAGAGCAGCCGCCTTTGTTCGGCGTCTTGAGCGGCTGGTGGTTGCTGGTCTTGGGGCTTTTGATGCTTGTTTACACGTTCATCGGTTGGTGGCGCGACGTTATAAAGGAGTCCGTTGTCAACGGCGATCACACGCCGGTCGTGAAGCTTCACCTGCGCTACGGCATGATCCTGTTCATCGCCTCGGAGGTGATGTTCTTCGTCGCCTGGTTCTGGGCGTATTTCAACGCCGCCTTCTTCCCAAATGCGATCAACCTCCCGGCTTGGCCGCCCGTGAACATCGCTACGTTCGATCCGTGGGACATCCCGCTGCTGAACACGCTGGTCCTGCTGACCTCGGGCACCACGGTGACGTGGGCGCACCACGCAGTCCAAACCGGCGACCAAAAAGGCGCGATCAACGGCCTCGGCATCACGATCCTGCTCGGCATGCTGTTCACGGCACTGCAGGCATACGAGTACGTGCACGCGGCCTTCCCGTTCGCCGGCAACGTTTACGGCGCTACGTTCTTCATGGCGACAGGCTTCCACGGCTTCCACGTGATCGTCGGCACGATCTTCCTGATCGTTTGCTGGTTCCGTGCGCGCGCGGGCCACTTCACGCCGGAACGCCACTTCGGCTTCGAAGCCGCCGCATGGTATTGGCATTTCGTCGACGTGGTGTGGCTCTTCCTATTCGCCTCGATCTACGTCTGGGGCGCAGGCTCGCTCGTAGCAGCGCACTAGTGCGCGAACGGTGATTCATGGGTGATTTGCAGGCAGCCCCGTTGTCGCAAGCGGGGCTGCGCTGCCGCTGCCCCCGCTGCGGCAAAGGCCGCGTCTACAAAGCCTATCTCGTCTTCGCAGAACGTTGCGCCGTCTGCGGCCTGGACTTCCGCTTCGCCGACGCCGGCGACGGTCCGGCGGTGTTCGTGATCCTGATCGCGGGTGCCTTCATCGTCACCTGCGCGCTCATCGTCGAAGTGAAATTCAGCCCGCCATACTGGCTGCACGCGCTGCTCTGGCTGCCGCTCACGATCGGCATGTGCCTCGCGCTTCTGCCACCGCTAAAGTCGACGCTGTTCGCGTTGCAATACCGCAACCAAGCCGGCGAAGGCCGCCCGCAGCAGTGACGTTCCGTCCGCTCCCAGTGCTGACCACCCTCACGCTGGTGTCGCTCGCCATCTTGATCGCACTCGGCGTATGGCAGCTTCAACGCCGCGAAGAGAAGCATGCGCTTATCGCCCAAATCGAGACGCGCTCGAAGTCGCCGCCAGCACCCATAGAGATCGTCCTAGCGGCAGGTGAGACGTTTGCCGCCCATCGTCAGGCCACGGCGCAGGGAACCTTCGATCACACGAAGGAAGTCTATGTTTACGCGCCGCGTGCTGACGGCGGCCCGACGCGCCAAGGCAGCAAGGTCGTGACACCTTTCGCACTTAGCGCCGGCGGCACGATCCTCGTCGATCGCGGTTGGGTCGAAGATGACTCGCCCCTTGTCGGCATCCCGGAGCCTGACGGTGAGGTCGCGGTTCAGGGCGTACTCCGCCCATCGTCATCACCGGGCACATTCACGCCGCCGTCCGATCCGGTGGAGCGCAGGTTCTTCATTCGCGACAGCGCCGCGATTGCAAAGGCCGCCGGCGTTGATCTCCGCACCGCTCTGATCCTTGAAGCGACCGTACGCCTCGGAAGACCAGAGCCGCTGAAGCAATCGCTCAACATTCCCGACAACCACCTGAACTACGCGCTGACCTGGTTCTCGTTGGCGCTTGTGCTTTTGGTCATATACTTGCGCTACCACTACCTCCGTGGCCGCCTAAAGTTCAGCCGATGAAATACGTCAGCACGCGCGGGCAATCGCCCGCCATATCGTTCGAAGACGTCCTGCTGTCCGGGCCCGCGCCCGACGGCGGCCTCTACATGCCCGAGACCTGGCCGCGCCTCGACTTCGCAAACTTGGACGGCCTTAGTTACACCGACCTCACCGCCAAAATTCTGTCGTTGTTCGCCGGCGCACATGAATGGAACGAAGCGATCGCCCGCCACGCCCGCGCGGCCTACGAAAAATTCGACGATCCGCGCGTAGCCCCGTTGCGCCAGGTGGACGGACGCTGGCTGCTCGAACTGTTCCATGGGCCGACGCTCGCCTTCAAGGATTTCGCACTTCAGCTCTTAGCGCCCCTAATGAACGAAGCGCTCGCCCGCAGGGGGCAGCGCGCGCTCGTCGTGGCAGCGACCTCCGGCGACACCGGCGCGGCCGCTGTCGCAGCCATCGAAGACTTACCCAACGTCGACCTCGTGGTCCTCCACCCGAAAGGCCGCATCTCGGACGTCCAGCGTCGCCAAATGACCACGTCGAAGGCCGCAAACGTCCGCAATGTCGCGATCGAAGGCACGTTCGACGACGCACAGTCGTTGGTGAAGCAGCTCTTCGCCGACCACGCCTTCGCGCGTGAGCATCGCCTGGCCGCGATCAACTCGATCAACTGGGTCCGCATCGTCGCGCAAGCCGCCTACTACGTCTCGACCTGCCTTGCGCTCAAAGCCTTTCGTGCGCCGCTCACCTTCGCAGTTCCGACGGGAAATTTCGGCGACGTCTTCGCGGGCTACGTCACCAAGAAGATCGGCGCGCCGGTGAAGCGCCTCATCGTCGCAACGAACGCCAACGACATCCTCGCGCGCGCGATCCGGACGGGCGTCTACGCGCGTGGGAACGTGCACGCCACAATCTCGCCCGCGATGGACATCCAAGTCGCAAGCAACTTCGAACGCCTCCTCTTCGCAGCGCATGGCCGCGACGCAAAGACGACGCGGCAACTGATGGAAGCGTTCGCGGCGACCGGCACGCTGACGATCCAACCCGCCGCCCTCGGCATGATCCACGACACGTTCACAACGATGAGCGTGGACGAGAACACGACCGCGAACGAAATCCGCCTCGTGCATGAGGCCTATAAGCTGCTGATCGACCCGCACACCGCCGTCGCCTTCCACGCCGGCCGTACGCTCGAAGCGCGCGAGCCGGTCGTCGTGCTCGCAACCGCCCACCCCGCAAAATTCCCTGACGCGGTCGAAAAGGCGACAGGTGTCAAACCCGAATTGCCCGAGCGCCTACGATGGATTCTGACGGCGCCCGAGCGCTACGAAACGCTTCCAAACGAAATCGGCCCGTTGAAAGCCTTCATCGGCCGTCGATAAACCGCAGAAAATGGCCGTTTCCAAGCCGCCTCATTCCCCATGAAAATCGGCACCAACTGCTCTATGTAAACCCGCTCCAATCGAAGCAGGATGCCGGAATGAACCCTCAGATCACGAAGCTCGCGAACGGCCTGACCGTCATCACCGACCCGATGCCCCACCTCGAAACAGCGGCCTTGGGCGTCTGGGTCGATGCGGGCGCGCGCAACGAGACTGAGGCGACGAACGGCATCGCCCACATGCTGGAGCACATGGCGTTCAAGGGCACGCGCAGCCGCTCGGCCCGCATGATCGCAGAGGAGATCGAACGCGTCGGCGGCTTCATCAACGCCTATACCGGCCGCGAACAGACGGCTTACTACGTGCGTGTCTTGAAAGAGGACGTGCAGCTCGGCGTCGATATCCTGTCCGACATTTTGCAGCACTCGATCTTCGATCCCGAAGAACTAACGCGTGAAAAAGGCGTGGTGATTCAGGAAATAGGCCAAGCCGAAGACACGCCCGACGACATTATCTTCGATCATCTTCAGGCAACCGCGTTCCCGGGCCAAGCGCTCGGCCGCCCGATTCTGGGCACCGAAAAACACGTCCGCTCGTTCACGCGCGACACGCTGATCAATCAGATCAAGGATCACTACATCGGCCAAAGTATGCTGCTGATCTCAGCCGGTGCCGTGGTGCACGAAAACATGGTCGCGCTCGCCGAAAAGTACTTTACGAAAGTGCAGCCCGGCGTGGCCTCGAAGGTCGAAGCTGCGCGCTATGGCGGCGGCGAATTCCGCGCCGAGGACGACCTGGAGCAGGCGCATCTGGCGCTTGCTTTCCCGGGCTTCAAAGCCGACGACGACGACATCTTCGCGGTGCAGGTTTACTCGACGGTGCTTGGCGGCGGCATGTCCTCGCGCCTGTTCCAAGAAGCCCGCGAGAAACGTGGCCTCTGCTATTCCGTCCACACCTTCGGCGCCAGCTACCGGGAGACGGGACTGCTCGGCATTTATGCGGGCACCAGCGCCGCAGACGCAGCCGAACTCGTCGACGTCATTGCGGGAGAAATGAAGTCCCTAGCCACCGAAGCGGGCGAAGACGAAGTTGCTCGCGCCCGTGCGCAAATAAAGTCCGGCCTGCTGATGGGCCTCGAGCAAGCCTCGTCGCGCTGCGAGCAGATCGCGGCGCACATGTTCACCTATGGCCGCATCCTCGGCACGCGCGAACTAATCGACAAGATCGAGGCCGTGGACGCGAAAGCCGTGACGCGTATCGCCGGGAAGATTCTGAGCAAGGCGAGCCTTTCGCTCGCGGCCCTTGGACCGATGGGCGCGCTTGGTTCGTACGACCGCATCGCGCAGCGCTTCGCCTGAGAGACACATGTCGATCCGGGCGACGCTTGGCCGCACGAAAGCAGCGGCGTTCATTGAAGGCAGGCTCGTACGCCTGCGCGCGCCCGTCACGGCCGACTACCTCGAATGGTGCAAGCTGCGCGGCGACAGCCGGGAGTTCTTGACACCGTGGGAGCCGAGTTGGGCGCCCGACGAGCTCACGCGCGCCGCCTTCCGCCGTCGCCTGCGCCGCTATGCGCAAGCCGAGCGCGAAGGCAGCGGCCTCATGTTCTTCGTGTTCGACCGCAAGACCGGCGAGCTCACAGGTGGCTGCCAAATCTCGAACATCCGCCAGGGCATCGCACAGT
The DNA here is from genome assembly GCA_013140995.1 of Alphaproteobacteria bacterium. Classification (GTDB taxonomy): domain Bacteria; phylum Pseudomonadota; class Alphaproteobacteria; order Micropepsales; family Micropepsaceae; genus SZUA-430. The sequence goes on from JABFRX010000260.1 coordinate 22,837, forward strand.
CCGCGGCCTCGCTCGGATACTGGATGGGTCAACGCCACGCGGGACGCGGCCTTATGACCGACGCGGTGGTGACGCTCGTGCGCCACGCATTCGACCGTCTGGGCTTTCACCGGATTGAGGCGGCTTGTCTGCCATCGAACGTCGCGTCGCGCCGCGTGCTGACGAAGGCGGGATTCACCGCCGAAGGCACGGCCAGAAAATATCTTAGGATCAATGGCGAATGGCAGGACCATCTGCTATTTGCCGTCGTCGCGGGCGACCCAACACCCGTACATAGGACCTGAACACCGCTCGATGGACAAGCTACCCAAACTCTCGCAACAGACGCGCGTCGCCATCGGCGGCGGCATCATCTGCTTAGCTCTCACGATCTGGATTTTCATGCCCGGCGGCTTCCTCGACACGCTGACCCGGCCCGCCGAAGAACAGTCAAACCTACTCATCAACGAACAGGAGGCCGAAGTGGCCGCAGATATGTCGCCCGAAAAGAACGCAGACTACTTGGCCACGAACGCGAACAAGGCAGGCGTGAAGGTCACGGAAAGCGGCTTGCAATACCGCGAGCTAACCGCGGGTGCCGGCAAACAACCCGGCCCCACCAGCATGGTGACCGTCCACTACAAAGGCACGTTCATCAATGGTAAGGAATTCGACTCCTCCTATGGCCGCGGCCAACCGATCAGCTTCCCGCTGAACGGCGTTATCGCGGGCTGGACCGAAGGGCTGCAGATGATGAAGGAGGGCGGCAAAGCCGAACTCGTCATCCCGCAAGACCTGGCCTATGGCGCCGGCCGCCAGGGCATCCCGCCCTACCAAACGCTGGTGTTCCAAGTCGAGCTGATCAAGGTTCAGTAAGGACGCTCGCTTTAGGCGAAAACGTGAGGCGCCGCACAAGCGGCGCCTTTAACGTTTGTGAGCATCAATCGTTAATGCGAAACGCCAGTTGCGGGTTTCTCGCGCAATCACGATAGTCAGCGCCACCCAAGTCCCCCGTGTGTCACCACTGCGTTGCCCCCGAATGCATGCAAGCGCAAGCCGGTATCATCGCTTGGCGAGGGCGGCCTTTGTGCTGCTACTCGCGCTGGCACCGGCATGCGTGTTTGCGGCGGCCCCCGTCACGCTCGACCGCGACGTCAGCGACATCACCAGTTGGATTCAACCGAAGGCCGGTGCAGACGCGGCCGAGCGCACGATCGAACTCGCCAACCCGAAGAACGAGCGCATCCACCGCATCATCACGCTGGATAAGGGTTCGGCGGGCATCTTCCGGTTCTTAGGCACGGGCGCCACGAGTGCGATCACCGGCGTCACGATCGAAGGCGGCGACGCAACTCTCATCGACGTCGGCGGTGCAAAGGCGGCGAGTATCCATCTAAGCCCGCTTACGGCGGCCACGATCACCATCATCGCCAAGGGCGACGTCGAGGGCGTCACCTGGAACATCTGGAAGCCCGAGGTTCTCGCCGGGAAGAAGCAATCCGAAACGCTGATCGTCGGCATCTTGGCGGGTGCGGCGGCTGTAATGGCGATCTGGCTCGTCAGCCTCGCGCTCTATCATAGCTCGTGGCAGCCGGCCTGGGCCGCGATCTCGCTAGGTGCGCTCGTGACCCTTCTGCTGACCGGCACTGTGATCACCGTCTCGCCCGAGTTTGCGCTGGTCACTGGCGCCGTGATGATCGCGGCGGGTCTGCGCTTCCTCACGATCTACCTGGGCCACGACTACAATCGTCGCAGCACCGCGGTCTTCTTCGACGGCGCAGCGTTCGCTGTGATGGGATTCGCGATTGCGACGGCGTTTGGGGTGACCTACGCGTTTCCCATCCTTCGGGTGCTCGCAGTCGTGGCGGCAGCTGCCGCGATCGTCTTCGCGCTATCGCTTGCGTTCACGACGCCCCGCGCGAAAGCGCTGATACCGGGCATTGTCTTGGGGCTCATCGCCCTCATGGCTCCAGGCGCGGTCCCCGCCGACGTCACGCAGCAATTCGCAAACCTGCCGTTCGTCGGCGACGCGCTGCTGACGGCTGGCATGCTCGCGCTCGCGTTTACGGGATCGATCCCGCAAGATCACGCGAAGGAAGACCGCGAAGCCGAGCAGGTGACGGCCGAACAGCGCAAAACCCGCGAGGTCGAATACCGCTATGCTCTTGGCCTCGCCGCCGCCCACCAAGGCCTCTGGGACTGGAACTTCGAGACCGACAAGCTGTTCGTGTCGCCTTCGGTCGAAGCGTTACTCGGATTGGAAGCGGGCTCGCTCGGCGAGTCCGAACGCAAATGGGCAAGCTTCATCGCGCAAGAAGACGTGCAGCTTTACGCGGATTCGATCAACGCCCACCGCCGCCAAGGCAACTCGTCGTTCACGCTCGAAATGCGCATGCGCCACGCGAAGGGTGGGTTCCGCTGGATCAAACTACGTGCGAGCAGCATGGCGAACCCGCAGGGCAAAGCGATCCGTTGCATCGGCGTCGTCAGTGACGTGACCAGCCGCAAGGCGCAAGAGTCTCAACGCCAGAGCGACGAGACCGGCGATCCCGTCACCGGCCTCATGTTGCGAAATGCGTTCCTAGCCCGTCTCGAAAGCACCTTGACCGCAATGCGCAACGGCCAGTCCCGCCGCCAAGGCGCGGTCTTGGCCATCGACGTCGATCGCCTGCGCATCATCACCGACAGCATGGGCCACCAGGCTGGCGACCGCTTCCTGACGCAAATCGCCCGCAGGCTCGACCATGCCGCCGGCCCCGACGACGCTGTCGCGAGACTGGGCAGCGACGAGTTCGCGGTTCTAGTCTTGGGTGCCCCCGGCGACGAAGAGGGCGCGCAGGTTGCTCAACGTATCCGCGACGCTCTGACCCAACCCGTCGCCATCAACGATCGCGAAATCTACCCCGCCGCAACGATAGGCCTCGCGCTGATCGAACCTGGCCATCGCTACGCGGGCGACGTGCTGCGCGAAGCGGAAGTCGCGATGTACCACGCCAAGCGCGCAGGCCGCGGCGGCTTTGAAATCTACCAGCCGCAGATGAAACCGCGCTCCGCCGAACGCCTGATCATGGACACTGACTTGCGCACAGCGCTGAGCCGCCAGGAGATTGAGCTTCACTATCAGCCGATCATCCGCTTGGTTGATGGATCGATCGCTGGCTTCGAGGCGCTGATGCGCTGGCGCCACCCTTCGCGCGGGCTGCTGTCGCCGGGCGAGTTCATCTCGGTCGCCGAGGAAACCGGCCTCATCGTACCGCTTGGCCGTTACGCCGTTGAGCGCGCGACGTCGGAGCTGAAGCGCTGGCAAACCTATTTCCCGATGGACGAGCCGCTATTCTGCAGCGTCAACGTCTCGGCGCGCCAACTCTTCCGCCAGGAATTCTTCGACGATGTGGTGGCTACGCTGCGCGCTGAGAAACCCGCACGCCTGTCGCTGAAGCTGGAGTTGACGGAAAGCGTGATCATGCAAAACCCCGACTCCACGGCCCGCGCGCTCACGCGTCTGAAAGAGGCAGGTGCCGGCCTCGCGCTCGACGATTTCGGAACCGGGTTCTCATCGCTGTCCTACCTGCAGCGCTTCCCGTTCGATACCGTGAAGATCGACCGCAGCTTCATCACCGACATGGCGAACAACGAAGAAACGCCAGTCATCCTGCGCGCGATCATCCGCCTCGCGCACGACCTCGACATGGCGGTCGTCGCCGAAGGCGTCGAGACGCAAACCGAATCCGCGAAGCTGAAATCGTTGAACTGCGAGTTCGCGCAAGGTTACCTGTTCGGCGCACCGATGGATGCGACCGCGGCCTACAACTTCATTGCGTTGAGATCGCGCGGTCAGGCTGCGCAGCCGAAACAGATCTCAGGCCTGTCCCATATCCCGCGAAAGCTGTGACGGGTTGAAGCCGAGCTTCTTGATCGCGTAGTCCCACTTGCCGCGCAACTCCGGCCCGAACAGCAGATACTCGTCCGCCGGGCACGTCAGCCAACCGTTCTTCTGAATCTCTTTCTCAAGCTGCCCGCCCTGCCAACCGGCATAGCCGAGTGCAAGCATCGAATCTTTCGGTCCATGCCCGTCCGCGATCGCTTTGAGCACATCGACCGTCGCTGTGAGCCCGACATTCAGCCCGACGTTTTGTCCGACCTTCACCGTGGCATCGCCAGCAGAGTAGTCAGGCGTATGCAGCACAAAGCCGCGTCCGGTCTCAACCGGTCCGCCAAACAAGATTGGCCGGCCAGATACAGGCTTTCCAGGACGGATTCGCAGCTGCTTCAACAGATCGACGAAAGTGATGTTGCTGACGACCTTGTTGAGAACGAGTCCCATCGCGCCCTGCTTGGAGTGCGCGCACAGAAACACGACCGCCTGCTCGAATTTCGGGTCCGGCATGTTCGGCATGGCGATAAGCACCTGGCCCTCCAGGTAGCCGCCCGTCGGCCTCTGTTCTTTTCTCTTGTTGCCGAACAATCCCATAGAATTATTCTAAACCGTTTCGTTAAGGACGGGAAGTCATGCCGTGCGCGCAACCGCTGGCGCAAACGGCAGAGGGGGTCACGGAAGATTTACCCCCGAACTGTCATGAACACATGTAGTTCCGCCACTACCTTTCGGTAAATTCACAGGGCATGAAGGTCGCGGTCAAACTTGCAGTTGTGCTTTCGTTCCTGTGGATGGCTTCGGCCATTGCGGGCGAGGTAAGTCCATGGGCTGGAAAAGCGCCCGCACAAAGCCGTCTGATCCTGGAATCGGCTCAGTTCGCAGGCACGGGCACGCACCGCGCGGGCGTTCAAATCAAACTCGATACCGGTTGGTGGACGTACTGGCGCGCACCAGGTGCGTCCGGCATGCCGCCGGTGTTCGATTGGTCGGGCTCTGAAAATCTGGCCGATGCGCCCGAGATGGTTTGGCCGATGCCTTTACGGTCAGTCGCCTACGGCGAGGAATTGAACCTCTATAAGAACGACGTGGTCTTCCCTGTGGAGTTCCGGGCCGCCGACCCGGCAAAGCCCGTCCGCCTGCACCTGAAGGTGACCTACGGCATCTGTCGGGACGTTTGCATACCGAAAACCGCCGAACACGATGTCATCCTGCCGCCGGCGGCAGGTCCGCTGAAAATCAACCCTGCGATCGCCCGGTTGATCGCATCCTACGCCGGCCGCAAGCCCTCGCATGATCCGTCCGAAACCGGCCTCCAGATCGGTGGCGTCGACACCCTCAGGGAAGGCCCAAAGGTCTACCTCTCGATTCAGGTGAAGGGCCTGCAGGCAAAGCGGTCGAGCTTGGTGCTGATCGAGGGCCCGGGCTTGATCCGCGTCGCTGAGGTCAAACCCCGCGCCACACATGACGCGAAAACAAAGCTGCTGATTTTGAAACTCGGCAGCGCGGAAAAAGTACGCGACCTGTCCGGCAAACGCATCCGCGTGACGCTGATCGACGGCGGCCGCGCGCTCGAACAAGTCTGGGTCGTGGGCGCGCAAGGCAGTTCGCTGGTCGGTTTCGAACTAACCCCTGCGCCGCGCCGCCCCCTTGATCCGGCCGGTTCCTGGACTTCAAATCCGGGCCCCGGCGCCGAATAGGGCCGCCGCCCTTTCCTGAAACGTCAGGATCGCCTACATCCCTCGCCCGGAACCAGAAGACAAAGGCGAGAGACCACATGTCCATCAAAGTCGGCGACCGCATCCCCTCCGTCACACTCATGCACATGACGGAGAAGGGCCCAGGCCCCGTCACCACAGACGAGCTGTTCGGCAAGAAGAAGGTCGTGCTGTTCGCCGTCCCCGGTGCCTACACGCCGACCTGCTCGGCCCGTCATCTCCCCGGCTACGTTGACCACGCGGCCGAGTTCAAGAAGAAGGGTGTCGACGCGATCGTCTGCCTGTCGGTGAACGACGCCTTCGTCATGGGCGCGTGGGGCAAGGAGCAGAACGCCGCCGGCAAGATCGATATGGTGGCCGACGGCAACGGCGACCTGACGAAGAAACTCGGCCTCGAGCTGGACGCCTCAAAATTCGGCATGGGTCACCGCAGCCAGCGTTACGCGATGGTGATCGAAGACATGGTGGTCAAGAAGCTCGAAGTCGAAGAACCCGGCGCCTTCAAGGTGTCAAGCGCCGACCACATGCTGGGCGTGCTGTAAGCGGCCCGAAATCGGAGTAGGGGGGCATCCGCCGGAAGCTCCCTTTTTCATCTGCCGTTCGTTGGCAGATACACCGAATACTCAAACCCCGACCCCGCGTTCAGCGTCGTGGTCACGAAGCCGTTCTGCGGATTGCGCATGTGTTCGACGTACGGTCTGAGCGCGTTCTTGAAGAACTTTACGTTGTCCGCGAACACGACCGACCCGTGCCGTAACGTCGGCGTCAGCATCTTGACGAGCGGAATGTATGCTTCGTTCCATCCGTCAAGCAGGACCATGTCGACGGGAGCCGGCGCGCCGCGCAGTGTTTCCATCGCATCGCCGGTGCGGATCTCGACGAAATGCTCCAAGCCCGCGTCGGCAAGATTCCGCCGGGCGACTTGGGCCTTCGTGGGTTCGATCTCGGTCGTAATCACCGTTCCGCCGCCATTGTCTCGCACTGCGGCCGCAAGATAGATGGTGGAAAACCCAAATCCGGTGCCGAACTCGATGATGCGTCGCGCGTTGATGGCACGCGCCGTTGTGTACATCAGTTCGCCCGCTTCGTAGCCGACCTTCACGTAGGTGTACTTCAGCCACGGCGAAACGGCCTCAAACCATGACCGCCCGCGAATGAGCGCGAGCAGACCTGTCGGGAAGGCCTGCATTATCACGATCCGATCGTGCTTGGATTCGTTATGCAGTCTGTCGAGCGTCGAACCGACCTTTGGGTCGTTCGGCATCCACGACGCACCCGCATTGCGTTGATTTGGCATCTTGTTCCCCCGGGCCAAACGATTCTGCCGCTGTCTTTCTTACCAGGCAAGCAGACAAACTGGCATTTGCGCGAGGGCGGCAAGTGCATAAACTGCGCGCTCAAGGGAGCTGTTGCGTGTCGCAAGAGGGTCAGGTGCCGGGCGGGAAGGGCAGAGAGGCGGAGGCGCAACCGCGCCCTGGCGCACGGCTCGACGCCCCGCCGATCGCTGCCGCGTCTCTGATTACCGTCCTCTTCGCAGACGTCGTGTCGTCTACGGCCCAAATCGCCGATCTCGATATCGAGGAGGCACAGGCGCTTCTTGACCATGCCGTTGCCCGTATGCGGCAGCGTGTACGCCAGTTCGGCGGTACGGTCGCACGCGTCCAAGGCGACGGCGTTATGGCAATATTCGGTGCTCCGTTGGCCTATGAAGACCACGCGCTCCGCGCCTGCTGTGCCGGCCAAGCAATCTGCGACGATTTCAGTTCGCTGCCGGCAGCCGGTAGAGGCGGTTTCGACGCCGTGCGCGTTGGCGTGCACTCCGGCCGCGCCCTTATTCGCGCGCTGAAGAGCGGTCGTGGCGAAGACTATGATGCAGTTGGCCCAGACGTAAACTTCACCGCGAAAGTCGAACGGGATGCGCCGCCAAATGGCGTCTTGCTGACCGGTGAAACGCTCGCACTCGCAGGTCCGATGGTCATCGCCGGCGGGCGCGGCGAGCTGAAGGTCGCGCCCGAGCGCGTTCTCAAACTCTTCGAGTTGCGTAGTATCAATTTTGATCGCAACCTCTCGCACGTCCTCGATAACGATGACGTTTCACCGCTGATCGGACGTGAAGGCACGCTCGAGCAGGTACTCGGCAAGATCGACGCGACGGCGTCGACCGGCACCTCGATCGCACTTGTCGGCGAAGCAGGAATCGGCAAGACGCGACTCTCCCATGAGGTGGCGCGTACGGTCCGCGCACTTGGCCTGCGTGTAGAACAGATCGCCGGCATTTCCGTGCTTCGCCACACACCGTTCTCGTCGCTGAAAGCTTTCGTACGAAACCTTTTGGGCTGCAGCCCGCTCGCGACGGCGGAGCAAGTGCGGTCGGCCGCACGTGTTCAAGGCGTTCCGTCCGAGTTCGAGCCGGGCCTGGTCGAAGCCGCCGGCGCCATTGTCGATGATGCGGCCTGGAGCGCCCTCACGGCGCAAGGCAGACGCGACAACATGTTCGCAGCAATCGCCGGCCTCGTGGAGCGCACCGCGCGGCGCCAGCCGCTGTTGGTTCTTGTCGAGGACGTCCACCATCTAGACCCCGAAACGACAGATCTTCTGACCGTCCTTCACCGTCTGACAGCGCAAAACCGCCTTTGGCTTCTTCTGATCGCCCGCGTAGCGGCGCGCGATGAAGCCGCCCGCGCCGCGGATGAAGTCATCGACCTGGCACCGCTCGCAGCCGCAGAGGCACGAGAGTTCTGCCGGTTCTTTTCGACGCCGAGCTTGGCGCGCGATCACGGCCTCATCGATCGGCTCATTCAACGCGCCTCAGGCAATCCCTTCTTCCTGCAAGAACTTCTGCGGATGCCGGCGAACGAACATAAAGACGCTGACGCAACGCCGCTATCGATCGGAAGTCTCGTCCAATCCCGTATGGCCGATCTCTCGCAGGCGGCGCGCCGCGTGATGCTGGGCGCGGGCATTCTGGGTGCCGAAATGGAACGGCCCATTCTGGCCGCGACAAGCGGCGTTGAAGAGGGAGAGCTCGACGCGATCTTGGCCGAGCTCGAAGCCAAACACCTGCTTGACGCCTCGAACAGGTCGAAGATCAAGTTCCGTCATGAGCTGTTCCGTGGCGGCGCACTGATGACGCTGTTGCGCACCGAAGCCAGCGAGATTCACGCACGCGCGGCTGCAGCCTTCGAGGGCCAAGCAAACGCATCCACCGCGACACTCGAACGCCTCGCCTATCACGCCGAACGCTCGGGCCAAATCGAGAAGGCTCTGGCGCAACTCGTGACCGCTTGCCAGCTCGGCGTGCGCACGTCGTCGCAGAAGACGATCCGCGCGCTCTACGATTGGGCAATGCGGTTGAAGCCTTCGCTTCCCGACCAGGCAAGCGGCCCGCTTCTCGACCTCGTGATGACGAGCCTCGATGCTCTGCAGCAGTCGGGCGACGCCGAGGAGTACGAACGCGCGCTTCTGCTGGCGATCCAACTTTGCGAGGCGCGGGGCGAGCGGCTGCGCGAAGGCATCGTTCGCGCGCACTACGCCGTGTTCAACTGGATTTGGTCGCGCCACGACGTAGCGGGCGTCAACGCGGACATCGCGCTAAAGATCGCAAAGGAGTCGGGCTTCTTTGTCCTTCGCGACAGCGCCCAGTCGATGACGGCGCACATCCAACACGCGATGGGCCGCCTGGATGAGGCGATCGCCACCTACACCGACCTCGTGAACACCTACAGCCCCGAAGACGAGCGTTCGACGTTCGGACGCATGTTCTTTCCAAGCGTGCGTTCCTGCGCGTTCTTGGCGTCGTTCCTGCTCGATCGCGGCCGCATCGCCGACGCGAAGAGCTACATCGAGCGTGGCGAGCGCATCTTGGGCGACCTAGATCAGCCCTATTCGCGCGTCTTGATCACGAACGCGCACGGCAGGCTTGCGCTCGCAACCGGCGACGCGGAGACGGCGGTGACCCTTCTCGAGAAGACGCTCGACGCGTGCATCAAGGGCCAGATCCATCTGATCGAGCCTTCGGCGGCTGGCGAACTTGCCTCCGCGCTCGTGCGTGTCGGCAAGCCCGAACAGGCGCGCGAGATCGCCCGCCAAATCGTCGAACAGAAACGCTACCTGCGCTCCGGCCGTTACGCGTCGGTGCGTGTGTTCCGCGGCCTCGCCGAAGCCGAACTTGCCTGCGGTGACGGCAAGGCGGCGCTGGCTACGATCGATGAGGGCTTGCTGATGGCGATCGAGAACAAGGAGCCGATCCACATCGCGCAAGCCCGCTATGTGCGCGGCCTCGCCCTCATCGCGACCGGCGACCGCGCAGGAGGCATCGATGAACTCAAAACCGCGCTGACCATGGCGCGGGACTTGAAGCTCGATCCGCTTGCAGCCGATTGCCAAGAAGCGCTCGGCCATTTGTCGCCGCCGGGAAAGGTTTCAGCGCTTCAGACGTAGCCGCTATCGCCCCGGCACCGCCGCCCGCGCGAGCGCGTCGGCCGCTTCGTTCAGCTCATGGTCGTTGTGCCCGCGCACCCAGTGCCAGCTGACCTTGTGCTTGGCGGCGGCTTCTTCGAGACGTTGCCATAGATCGACGTTCTTCACCGGCTTCTTATCGGCGGTCTTCCAACCGTTCTTTTTCCAGCCGTGAATCCACTTCGTGACCCCGTCTTTCAAGTACATGCTGTCGGTGTGGAGGCGCACTTCGCACG